>NZ_VHKL01000005.1:300000-478873 GCF_007474605.1 Rhodoligotrophos appendicifer
ATGACAAGATCCCGCGGCCCGAGATCGTTGACCGTAATGGCGAACTCGTTGCGACCGATATTCAGGTTGCCTCCCTCTTTGCCGATCCGCGCAAGATCATCGACATCGACGAGGCCGTCGAGCAGCTCACGGCGAACCTCCCGCGCCTGAAGGCCGATGAGGTGCGGCGCAAATTGTCGGATCGCAACCGCGCCTTCACCTGGCTCGCGCGTCAGATCAGTCCCGACGAACAGGCGATCATCCACAATCTCGGCATTCCCGGGATCGGCTTTCGCTGGGAGCGTCAGCGCATCTATCCCAAGGGCCGCCTGGCCGGCCATCTCGTCGGCTTCGTCGACATCGACAGCCGGGGCATTGCCGGCATGGAGCGCTATCTCGACGATCAGGGGCAGTTGCTCGTTGCCTCTTTGGCTGATCCGCTCGAGGCAAAAGCGGGCCCTGTCACCCTGGCCCTGGACGTTCGTGTCCAGCATGCCATGACCGAGGAGCTGCAGAAGGCCAAGGAAAAATTTAGCGCCGTCGCGGCCGCCGGCGTGGTCATGGACGTGAACACGGGCGAGATCCTCGCCATGTCTTCGATCCCGGACTTCAACCCCAATGATCCCGTTGAGGCCTTGCAGAAGGATCGCATCAACCGCCTGACCACAGCCGTCTATGAGATGGGCTCCACCTTCAAGACCGTCACCTTCGCCATGTGCCTGGATGCCGGCGTCAGCATGCAGTCCCGCTGGGACGCCCGCGGCGCCCTGGTGATCGGCCGCAGCCGCATCGGCGACTTTCGCGCCGAGAACCGGGTGCTGAGCCTGCCCGAAGTGTTCACCTATTCCTCGAATATCGGCACCGCCCGCATGGCCCTCGACCAGGGCATCGAGAAACATCAGGCATTCCTGAGAAAGCTGGGCTTCTTCGGCCGGATGCGCACCGAAATCCCCGAATCCGCAGCACCGTTGGTGCCGGCGCGGTGGGGCAAGATCTCCACGGCCACCATCGCCTTCGGTCACGGCATGTCCGTGGCGCCCCTGCAGCTTCTGTCCGCCGTGGCAGCCTTCATGAATGGCGGCAAGCTCATACCGCCGACATTCCTCAAGCGCGATCCGGAGCTGATGGCCGGGCTGGGCGAGCAGGTGATCAAGCCTGAGACCTCCGACAAGATGCGCTATCTGCTGCGCTTGAACGGCCAGATCGGCAGTGCGAAGAAGGCGGATGTGAAGGGTTATCGGGTCGGCGGCAAGACCGGTTCGGCGGAAAAGGTCGTGAACGGCCAGTACAGCAAGGGCAAGAACGTCACGAACTTCATCGCCGGCTTTCCCATGGAAAAGCCGCAATATCTGGTATTTGTCCTGTTGGATGAGCCGAATGCCTTGAAAGAGACATATGGCTTCAGAACATCGGGATGGAATGCGGTGCCGACGGGAGGCAAGATCATCGAGCGAATCGCGCCTCTGCTGGGAGTGTTACCGAAGTTCGACGATGGCACGACGAAGGGCGTCGCCATCGCCGCCAGTCTGCTGCAGTGAACGAGCCAGGATCGACTTTCATGCGCCTTGATGCCGTCATCGGCCCCGACGCACGCCTCACGGGGGCCCAGGCAGCCGTTGAGATTGCCGGGCTGACTGCCGACAGCAGGGCGGTGAAGCCGGGCTATTTGTTTGCCGCGTTGAAGGGGGTCAAGAGCGACGGCAGCGCCTTCGTGGCCAGCGCCCTTTCGCAAGGAGCGGTTGCCATCCTCACCGACGAGGCGACGTCGATCACCGTCGATCCGCGCATTCCCGTCCTGCGCAATCCCATCCCCCGGGCCGCCCTGGCGCGGGCCGCGGCCCGCTTCTACCACGCCCAGCCGGGCACTGTGGTCGCGGTGACCGGTACCAATGGCAAGACCTCCGTGGCGGCCTTTATCCGCCAGCTCTGGGCCCATGCCGGCCTCTCGGCCGCCAGTGTCGGCACCGTGGGCATCGTCTCCCCCAAGGGCGAGCGCAAGCTTCATCACACGACCCCCGACCCGGTCGAGCTCCAGGCGGTGATGGCGGAACTCGCCGCCGAAGCCGTGACCCACGCGGCCATCGAAGCCTCGAGCCATGGACTGGCCCAATACCGCCTCGACGGCCTGGCCATTGCAGCCGGCGCCTTCACGAATATCAGCCGCGACCACCTCGATTACCACAAGGACTTCGAGGAGTATTTCCAGGCCAAGGCCCGGCTCTTCGCAGAAGTGCTACCCCCCTCCGCCCCGGCCGTCATCAACGCCGATTGTGCCGAAGCCCATCGGGTCATCGCAATTGCGAAGGCCCGCGGTCTGAAGCTGATCACTGTCGGCCATGAAGGAAGCACTGTTCGCCTCGTCGGACAGGAGCGGCTTGCCCACGGCCAGCGCCTCCAGCTTGCGATCGGGCCTGAGCAATTCGATGTGGACCTGCCCCTGGTCGGAGATTTCCAAGCCTCCAATGCCTTGGTCGCCCTGGGCCTGGCCATGGCGTGCGGCATGGATCCGGCGAAGGGGGTTCAAGCCCTCAGCCTGCTGCGCGGAGCCAGCGGCCGGCTGGAGCTCGTGGCGACCTGGAACGAAGCCCCGATTTTCGTCGATTTCGCCCATACCCCGGATGCCTTGGAAAACGCCATCACCGCCTTGCGTCCTTACGCCAAGGGCCGGCTCATCGTCGTCTTTGGCGCCGGCGGCGACAGGGATCCGGGAAAGCGTCCGCAAATGGGCACGGCAGTGGCCAGATTTGCCGATGTGGCCGTGGTGACCGATGACAATCCCCGCTCCGAGGATCCGGCCGCGATAAGGGCGCAGGTCCTTGCCGGCTGCCCGGACGGGATCGACGGCGGCGATCGTCCGAGCGCCATACGGGCCGCCATCGCCATGCTCGCACCCGGCGACATCTTGATGGTGGCCGGCAAGGGACATGAGACCGGCCAGGAGATTGGCGGCCGGATCATCCCGTTCAGCGATCAATCCGAGATCCGCGCGGCCGTGAGGGAAGCTGCCGATGACTGAGCCCTTATGGACCCTGGAGGAGTTGCTCAGCGCCGCCGGCGGTCGCCTCGAAGGCGAGGCGCCTGAGAGCTTTGGCGGCGTCTCCATCGACAGCCGAACTTTGCAGCCTGGTGACATCTTCGTGGCGATCCGGGGTGATGTCCATGATGGCCATGAGTTCGTGGCGCGGGCGTTGCGGGCGGGTGCCGGGATCGCCCTCGTGTCGCGCGCCAATGCGGCGATGCGTTCCGCCGGTGCTCTGCTGGTGGTGGATGACCCTTTGCGTGCCCTGGAACGCATGGGAGTAGCCGCCCGGGCGCGCAGCGCGGCAATGATCATCGCGGTCACTGGCAGTGTCGGCAAGACCGGGACGAAGGAGGCCTTGCGCCTCTGTCTCGGCGCCTCCGGCGAGACCCACGCCTCTGCGGCCTCTTACAACAATCATTGGGGCGTGCCCCTGTCGCTGGCGCGCCTGCCCGTCTCTGCGCGGTTTGCAGTCTTCGAGATCGGCATGAACCATCCCGGCGAGATCACACCGCTGGTGGCCTCTGTGAGACCGCATATCGCCATCGTGACCACCGTGGCGCCGGTTCATCTTGGGTTTTTCGACAGTATCGAAGCGATTGCCGATGCCAAGGCCGAGATCTTCACCGGCCTCGAGCCCGCCGGGATCGCGGTCCTCAACCGCGATAACGCCCATTTCGAGCGCCTGAAATTGGCCGCCGAGCGGGCTGGTGCCGCCCGCATCGTCACCTTCGGGGAGCATCGCGAGGCGGAGGCCCGCCTTGAGCATGTGGCGGTGAAGGAGACCTGCTCCGCCGTATCGGCGACCATCCTCGGTGATCCCGTCACTTATAAGATCGGAGCGCCCGGCCGGCATATCGCCATGAACAGTCTGGCGGTCCTGGCGACGGTCAAGCTCGCGGGTGCCGATCTGGCGCTCGGAGCGCTCCAGCTGCGCGAATTGCAGCCGCCCAAGGGTCGCGGCGCGCGGTTCCGTCTGCGGGCCGAGAGCGGTGAGCTGACCGTGATCGACGAGAGCTACAATGCCAATCCGGTGTCGATGCGCGCCGCCCTGGCGCTTCTCGGCCATGCTTCTCTCGGCCCGAACGGGCGCCGCATTGCAGTCATCGGTGACATGCTGGAGCTGGGCGAGCGCTCTGCCCATTATCACGGCGAACTTGCCGGGCCCATCGATGCAGCGGGCGTCGATTCCGTCTATGCTTGCGGCGCGCAGATGCAGGTGTTGTGGGACGCGCTTCGCGATGATCAGCGCGGCGCCTATGCAACATCCTCCGAAGAACTGGCCGAGCAGCTTGTCGATGGGGTGCGGGCAGGCGACGTGGTCATGGTAAAGGGCTCCCTTGGCAGCCGCATGGCGGTCTTGATCGAAGCCTTGCGTCGGAATTTTATCGAAGTCGAGGCGAACGCCGCTTAGGCCGGGCATCGAGAGCGGACCGCGGCGGGGCGCCGGCTGGTCGACGGGGAATGGTGAATGCTTTATTATCTGCTGGCGGAACTCGGGGGACAGTTCCCTGGTCTGAATGTGTTCCGTTACATCACCTTCCGCACCGGCGGGGCGATCATGACGGCACTTGCCTTCGTGTTCCTGTTCGGGCCGAGCCTGATCTCGCTTCTGCGGGTGAAGCAGGGCAAGGGCCAGCCGATCCGGCTGGACGGACCGCAGCGGCACATTCTGGAAAAGCAGGGCACGCCCACCATGGGCGGCCTGATGATCCTCTCCGGCATTCTCGTGGCGACCCTCCTCTGGGGCGATCTGACCAACGCCTATGTCTGGATCGTGCTGCTGGTGACGCTCGGCTATGGCGCGATTGGACTTTACGACGACTATCTGAAAGTCACCAAGACCTCCGCCAAGGGCTTTTCCGGCAAGCTGCGGTTTGGTCTTGAATGCCTGATCGCCGCCGCTGCCTCCTATGCCATCATCAAGGTCGGCGAGCAGCCGATGTCGAGTTCGTTGACCTTTCCGTTCTTCAAGGACGTCGTGCTGCATCTCGGCTGGTTTTTCATTTTCATCAGCGTCTTCGTGATTGCCGGATGTGGGAATGCCGTCAATCTCACGGATGGCCTCGACGGTTTGGCCATTGTTCCGGTCATGGTGGCGGCAGCGAGCTTCGGCTTGATTGCCTATCTCGTCGGCAATGCGGTCTTTGCCGACTATCTGCAGATCCACTTCGTCCGCGGCACGGGTGAGCTTGCCGTCCTCTGCGGGGCGATCCTCGGTGCCGGCCTGGGTTTCCTATGGTTCAACGCCCCGCCGGCCATGATCTTCATGGGCGACACCGGTTCACTCTCCTTGGGGGGTGCATTGGGCACCATCGCGGTGGCGGCCAAGCATGAGGTCGTGCTCGCCATCATCGGCGGTCTGTTCGTCCTCGAGACGGTCTCGGTCGTCGTCCAGGTCCTTTCGTTCAAGCTGACGGGAAAGCGCGTCTTTGCCATGGCTCCGTTGCATCATCATTTCGAGCAGAAAGGTTGGAAGGAGCCGACCGTCGTCATCCGGTTCTGGATCATCTCCGTCCTGCTGGCCTTGATCGGGCTTGCCACCCTCAAGCTGCGGTGAAGGAATGATCCCCGCCACCACATTCGCGGGACAATCCGTCGCCGTCTTCGGCCTGGGCGGCAGCGGCCGCTCCGTCGTTCACGCTTTGACGGCAGGTGGCGCCCACGTCGCGGCCTGGGACGACGGTGCAGCCTCCCGGGAGAGGGCGCTGGCCGAGGGTCTGCCCTTGGCGGATCTTGCATCGGCGGATTTTGCGAAATTCTCCGCCCTCGTGCTGAGCCCGGGCGTGCCCCTGACCCATCCCGAGCCGCATTGGACCGTCGTGAAGGCGAAGGCTGCCGGGATCGAGATCATCGGTGACATCGAGATCTTCTTCCGCGAGTTGCGAGCCTCGGGCGCGCTGGCGCCGGTTATCGCCATCACGGGCACGAACGGCAAGTCCACGACGACGGCGCTCTGCGGTCATCTGCTGCGCGCCGCCGGCCGCGATGCGAATGTCGGCGGCAATATCGGCACCGCCGTCCTCGACCTCGCTCCTCCCGCGCCGGGCCGCCACTATGTCCTGGAACTCTCCTCCTATCAGATCGACCTCACGCCGGGCCTCCATGCCGACGCGGCGATCCTGCTCAATGTGACGCCGGATCATCTCGACCGCCACGGCGACATGACTGGCTATGCTGCGGTCAAGGAGAAGATCTTTGCCAATCAGACCGAGGCCGACACCGCGGTGATTTGCATTGATGATGACTATACCCGGGCGATTGCAGCGCGGGCCGGTGCCCATGCCAAGCTGGCGCCGGTGACCATCGGCCGGGAGATCGACGACGGCATCTGCGTGATCGACGGTCAGTTGCAGGAGCGCGCCGGCGGCGCGACTCTGGCCGCGGTGAGCCTCGTCGGCATCCGATCGCTGCGTGGTGCGCATAATTGGGAGAACGCCGCGGCCGCCTATGGCGCCATGCGTGCTCTGGGGCTGACGGCGGAAGAGATCGCCGACGGGTTCAAGTCCTTCCCAGGCCTGAAGCACCGCATGCAGGAGATTGCCCAGATCGGGGCGGTGCGCTTCGTCAATGACAGCAAGGGCACCAATGCCGACGCCGCGGCTCGCGCCCTCGGCGCCTTCGACACGATCTATTGGATCGCTGGTGGCCGTGCCAAGTCGGGGGGCATCGATAGCCTTAAGGAATTCTTTCCACGAATCATGCGGGCCTATCTCATCGGCGAGGCGGCGGAGGCTTTCGCTGCGACACTGGGGACCGAAGTGGACAGCATCATCTGTAGAACGCTCGATCAAGCGGTGCGGATGGCCGCAGCGGATGCGCGCGCTGAAGGCCGTCCTGACGCTGTGGTCCTGTTGTCGCCGGCCTGTGCATCGTTCGACCAGTATCCGAATTTCGAGGTGCGCGGGGATCATTTCCACGACCTCGTGCAAGCGTTGGATGGCGTAACCATGGTCAAGGGGGAAGCGGCATGAGCCTCATCAGTCGGGCCGATCGCGGCTTGGTGGCGAATTGGTGGTTCACGGTCGACCGTCTTCTCCTGACGGCGCTGCTGATGCTCATGGTCATCGGCGCCATGCTGTCCATGGCCGCAAGCCCTCCCGTCGCCCAGCGCCTTGACGTGGACGCCTTCTACTTCTTCCGCCGCCATGTCATCTTTCTGGTGCCGGCGATCATTCTTCTGATCGGCGCCTCCTTCATGACGCCGCAATGGGCCCGCCGCGTGGCGCTCGTCATGTTCATCGGCGGTCTCGCCATGATGGCGCTGACGCTGGTGATTGGACCGGAGGTGAAAGGTGCCCGTCGTTGGCTGGAAATCGGTCCCTTCTCCATACAGCCCTCCGAATTCGTCAAGCCGGCCTTCGTCATTCTGTCCGCCTGGTTCTTGTCCGAGAGCGCGCGCAAACGTTCAGCCCTGGGCTATCTTCTGGCGACCGGAATGCTCGCCACCGTCGCCGGCCTCCTTGTCCTCCAGCCGGACTATGGCCAGACGATCCTGATCACCGCGGTCTGGGGTGTCATGCTGTTTCTGACGGGCCTGTCCTGGTTTTGGATCGCCGGCATCGGTGTCTTGGCCGGAGCCGGCGGCGTTTTCGCCTATATGACCGGGGACCATTTCGCCTCGCGCATCGATCGCTTCATGAACCGGGACGCGGGCGACACTTTCCAGGTCGATCGCGCGGTGGACGCCTTCGCCCATGGCGGTCTGTACGGGGTTGGCCCCGGCAGCGGCACCGTGAAGGGCATCATTCCCGACGCCCACAGCGATTTTGTGTTCTCCGTCGCCGGCGAAGAATTCGGCTTCATCGTCTGCCTGGGCATTCTCCTGCTCTTTGCCTTCATCGTCGTTCGCGGCCTGAAGCACAGCCTGCATGCCCAGGATCCGTTCTGCACCTTGGCGACGGCTGGACTGGTCTCGATCTTCGGCTTTCAGTCCTTCATCAATATGGGCGTCAACGTCTCGCTGCTCCCGGCCAAGGGCATGACCCTGCCGCTCGTCTCCTATGGCGGGTCCTCGCTCCTGGCCATGGGCCTCGGCATGGGCTTGATGGTCGCTCTCGCGCGCCGGACACCCATGGGCCACATGCCCAACCAGGGCTCCGTTCCCGTCGGGATGACGGCTCTGGGCCGAACATGACCATGGCCCCGGCCGCGGGCCGCCCCACTGTGGTCCTGGCCGCCGGCGGCACCGGTGGCCATCTCTTCCCGGCGCAGGCCCTGGCCGAGGTGCTGAACCAGCGCGGCTATGATGTGCATTTGATGACCGACCAGCGCGGTCTCGATCACATCTCGAACTTCCCGGCGATCATGGTTCATGTCATCCCCTCGGCGACGATCGTGACCGCCAGACCGCTGTCGGTTCCCGGCCAGCTCTGGAAACTGGGACGCGGCTTTCTGAAGGCGCGCCGGACGCTGCGCGCGGTCCGCCCGGCCGCGGTGGTCGGGTTCGGCGGCTATCCCTCCCTGCCGCCTCTCGTTGCTGCCCTGCAGCTTCGACTGCCCGTCGTCCTGCATGAGCAGAATGCCGTCATGGGCAAGGCCAATCGAGTTGTTGCGCCCTATGCCCGGGTCGTCGCAACCGCCTTTCCCGAAGTGACCTTGGTTCCGGCCAAGGCCGTCTCGAAGCTCGTTCTGGCGGGCAATCCGGTGCGCAGCGCCGTCCATACCGCAATCGCGGTGGATTACGAGCCCCCCAGTGCCGATCGGCCCTTCCGCGTCGTCGTCTTCGGAGGCAGTCAGGGCGCCCGGATCTTCTCCGATGTCGTGCCGCAAGCCTTCGCCGAGCTTCCCACATCAACCCGTCGCACCTTGGAAATCGTCCAGCAGGCGCGCGAGGAGGATGTGGATCGCGTCGAGCGAATCTATGCAGCGGCCGGGATCGTCGCCGAGGTCAGGCCCTTTTACCGCGATCTGGCCGACCGCATGGCGAAAGCCCAATTGGTGATCGCCCGGGCAGGGGCCTCGACGGTCTCTGAACTGGGTGTCATCGGCCGCCCGGCGATCCTGGTGCCTCTCGCCCAGTCTCTGGAAGGCGATCAGATGCACAATGCGAGGCAGTTCATCGCCGCTGGCGGAGGCTGGCTGGTGGAACAGTCGGGCTTCACGGTCGAACGGATGTCGAGCCTGTTCCTGACCCTTCGGTATGATGATGAGGGTCTGGTGCGTGCTGCGGCGGGCGCCAAGAGCTTCGGCCGCCCGGGGGCGGCCAGGCAGCTTGCGGATCTGGTGGAAAGCGTGGCACGAGGACCGGCGGGTCGGACGGCCGCTTCCTCAACTGAAGTGGCGAACCCGGCCATCACACTGTCGGTGCCGAAGGAGCATTCATGAAGATACCCCGCGACGTCGGGCCGATCCATTTCGTTGGGATCGGCGGCATAGGCATGAGCGGCATCGCCGAGGTGATGGCGACGCTCGGCTATACGGTCCGCGGGTCCGACCTCACCCAGAACGCCAATGTCGATCGCCTGCGCGGCTTGGGGATCCCGGTCTTCATCGGCCATGACGCCGCCAATCTGGGCGACGCCCAGGTGGTGGTGATCTCCTCCGCCGTGAAGTCCGACAACCCGGAGATGATGGCGGCCCGCGAGCGGTTTCTGCCCGTCGTCCGCCGTGCGGAAATGCTGGCCGAGCTCATGCGCTTCAAGACCTGCGTGGCGATCGGCGGCACCCACGGAAAGACGACGACCACCTCCCTTGTGGCGGCTCTCTTCGATGCCGGCAAGATGGACCCCACCGTCATCAATGGTGGCATCATCAATGCCTATGGCACCAATGCGCGCCTCGGCAAGGGCGACTGGATGGTCGTCGAGTCGGACGAATCCGACGGCACCTTCGTGAAGCTTCCGGCGGATATGGTGATCGTCACCAACATCGACCCGGAACATCTCGATTATTACGGCAGCTTCGATGCGCTGAAAGCGGCTTTCCTCGCCTTCGTGCAGAACATCCCCTTTTACGGCTTCGCGGTCATGTGCATCGACCACCCCGTGGTTCAGGCGTTGATCGGCCAGGTGACCGACCGCCGCGTCATCACCTATGGCCGCAGCCCGCAGGCGGATGTGCGCCTCATCGACAATGAGTATGTGGACGGGCAGAACCGCTTCACCGTGCGCTTCCTGGATCGCCGCACGGGCGACCGTCACACCATCGAGCGGCTGGCTCTGCCCATGCCGGGGGAACACAACGCGCTGAACGCCACCGCCGCCATCGCCGTCGCCCGCGAGCTCGGCGTCAGCGACGACGACATCCGCGCCGGCCTGTCGAGCTTCACCGGCGTCAAACGGCGCTTCACGCGCACCGGCGAGTGGAAGGGCGTCACCATCTTCGATGACTACGGCCATCATCCCGTGGAGATCGCGGCCGTTCTGAAGGCTGCGCGGCGCGTGACCGACAAGCGGGTCATCGCCGTGATGCAGCCTCATCGCTACAGCCGCCTGCAGAATCTGTTCGACAGCTTCTGCACCTGCTTCAACGATGCGAACACCATCATCCTCGCGCCGGTCTACTCCGCCGGCGAGGCGCCCATTGAGGGGGCCAATCACGACGCCTTGCTGGAGGGGGTGCGCGCCCGGGGTCACCGCAGCGCCATGAAGATCGACGGTCCCGCCGAACTTGCCCCGCTCGTCCACGAGCTTGCCAAGCCCGGTGATATCGTTGTCTGCCTGGGCGCCGGCACCATCACCCAATGGGCCTATGCGCTGCCCGAAGAGCTCGAAAGGCTCGGATGATCGTGCCTTTGATCGACGGAAAAGCCCTGCTGAAGCGTCTGCCGCCCGTCCGCGGCAGGGTGACGCCCGATGCGCCCTTGGCGGAGCTGACATGGTTCCGGGTGGGGGGACCGGCCGAGATCCTGTTCACGCCCGCCGATGAGGATGATCTTGCGTCCTTTTTGGCGGCGACCCCGCTCGACATCCCCGTTACGCCCATCGGGGTCGGCTCGAACCTTCTCGTCCGCGACGGCGGAGTGCCCGGCGTCGTCATTCGTCTCGGCCGGGGTTTCGCCGACATCGAACAGGAAGGCGATCACCGCCTGCGCGCGGGTGCCGCAGTGCCGGATGTCAAAGTGTCTCGGGTCGCCCTCGATTATGGTATCGCGGGATTAACCTTTTTTAGGGGTATCCCAGGCACCATAGGCGGAGCGCTTCGCATGAACGGCGGAGCCTATGGGCGCGAGACCAAGGATGTGCTTGTCGAGGCCTGTGCAGTGGACCGGAGCGGACGCGTGGTGAGGCTCACTCTCGACGATATGAAGATGACCTACCGCCATTGCGGGGCGCCGGAGGATCTTGTCTTTACCCAGGCGTTGTTCCAAGGCGAAGCGGGAGATGCGGCTCAGATCGCAGCCGACATGGCAGCGGTGACCGAAGCACGTGAGCGCACCCAGCCCATCAAGAGCCGCACGGGGGGCTCCACCTTCAAGAACCCGCCGGGCCTCAAGGCTTGGCAGCTCATGGATCAGGCGGGCATGCGCGGCTTTGCCATCGGCGGTGCCCGTGTGTCCGAGCTGCATTGCAATTTCCTGATCAATGAGGGCGGCGCCACCGCGGCTGAGATCGAGGCGTTGGGTGAAGAGGGCCGCCGGCGTGTGCGCGAGGCCGCCGGCATCGAGCTCGACTGGGAGATCAAGCGTATCGGCATCCCCGCGGAGCCGGGTTGATGAGCGCGCGCAAAGATATTCATGTCGCGGTGCTCAAGGGCGGCTGGTCGGCCGAGCGCGAGGTGAGCCTCGATTCCGGCGCGGCTTGCGGCGCAGCACTTGAGCGGGCCGGCTACCGGGTGACGTCCATCGACGTCACCCGCGACATCGTGACTCAGCTCGCGGCAGTGAAGCCCGACGTCGCCTTCAACGCCCTGCATGGCAAATGGGGTGAGGACGGCTGCGTTCAGGGTGTGCTGGAGACATTGCAGATCCCCTACACCCATTCGGGTGTGCTGGCCTCCTCGCTCGCCATGCACAAGGAGCGTGCCAAGGTTCTGTTCGCGGCCGCGGGCCTGCCCTTGGCGGAGAGCATCGTGGTGCCGGTCGAAGAGGCCGCCCGCGATCACGTGATGGCCCCGCCCTATGTGATCAAGCCCGAGGCAGAAGGCTCCAGCGTTGGCGTTCATGTCGTCCTCGCTGGTGCCAACCGGCCGCCTCGTGAGATCCTCGAGGACGGTGCCCTTCGATCGCGCCGCGTCATGGTGGAGCGCTATGTGGCGGGTCGTGAACTCACCTGCGCGGTCCTCGGCGAACGGGCTTTGGGCGTCATCGACATCGTTTCGAAGGCCGGTGTCTTCTACGATTACACCGCAAAATACGCCCCCGGCGGCTCGCATCACATTCTTCCGGCGGAGCTGCCGGCAAAGGTCTATGCCCGCGTCCAGGAGATCACTCTTTCCGCTTACCGCGCGCTCGGCTGCCGCGGCGTGGCTCGCGCCGATTTCCGCTACGATGATACCGAGGGCGGCAAGGGTGAGCTCATCATCCTTGAGATGAACACCCAGCCCGGAATGACCGCGACCTCCCTGGTTCCCGAATTGGCGGCATATGACGGCATGAGCTTTGAAGAGCTTGTGTCCTGGATGGTGGAAGACGCCACATGCGACAGGTAAGCGCCTCCGACTGGATCAAGCGCAGCGTCGAAAATCCCGGCCGTGACGACCTGCGCTTGGCGTCGTCGGCACCGACGCCCCACATGCTTCCCGAAAAGCCGCGCGCCAAGCCCGTGCCGGATGCGCCACTTCCGGAGGCGATCCGACCGGATCTGCAGCGCGCTGCGCCTGCAGCAGCCAGGCCTCGGCCGAAGCTCGAGCCTGAGATGGAGGCAGGCCCGGCGCCCATCGAATTCAAGGCCGACCAGCCGCAGCCGCGAAAGCTGCAGCCCCAGTTCCAGCCTTTGCCGCTGCAGCTTCCCTCCCGCGAGGAAGTCGCCAAGGTCACCCGCGCCCGCAATCGTCACGATCGCAGGCCCCGGCCGCGGGGCACGTTCCTGGCTGACACCGTCGCGGTGGTTTTCCTTGCCGCAGCTTTGCTGTTCGCCCTGATCCAGGGGGGCAGCTTCGAAGAACGCGGCGGTTCGCTTCGTGCACTTGTCAACGAGGCCTCGGCCCTGGTGGGGTTCTCCGCTGAGAATATCGCGATCTCAGGCCTTCAGCACCAGTCCCGCGAGGCGGTGCTGTCTGCCATCGGTGTCGAGGAGGGCGGGTCCCTGATCGGCTTCGACGCCATCGCGGCGCGTGACAAGCTGAAGTCGCTGGACTGGGTGTCCCACGCGTCCGTCCTGCGGCTCTTCCCCAACCGCCTCCAGATCGAGCTCGACGAGCGGGTTCCCTTCGCCCTCTGGCAATCCGACGGTGTCTTCAAGGTGATCGACAAGGACGGGGTCGCGATGCCCAGCCTGTCCGTCAAGGCCTACAAGACATTGCCTATTGTCGTGGGGGAGGGTGCAAATCTCGCGGCCGTGGATCTTGTTAACCATCTGGAAGCCCAACCCGAGATAATGTCCATGACGCGTGCAGCAGTCCGCGTCGCCGATCGACGGTGGGTCCTCTACTTGAGCAATACGATCAAGGTGGATCTGCCGGAGGAAAAGGTGCCGCAGGCTCTCGCGCTTCTTGTGACCTTGACCGACCGCTACGGCATCATGACTCGCGACATTACCAATATCGACATGAGGCTTTCCGATCGCGTCGTCGTGCGACTGTCCGACGAAGCGGCTGGAAAGCTGCAGGCGGAAAAGTCGAAGAAGCCGATCAAGGTGAGCAGGAACAACTGAGCTTTTTGTGATCACAGAGTAGGGCGGGGGCGTCGGCCTCATGAACGTGGTTCCGTTGCACGCGCGTACAAATCAAACTCGCACTAAGCCCGCAAACGCGTCACCGATCATCGCGGCGATCGATATTGGCTCGACGAAGATCTGTTGCCTCATTGCTGAGGTTCAGACCACGCGCAACAAGACGTTTGGTGGCGACAAGACGCGACAGCTGAAGATCCTGGGCGTCGGCCATCAGGCGACGGCGGGCATTCGCTGCGGCACCATCACCGACATCGACAAGGCCGAGATTGCGATCCGGCTGGTGGTTGATGCCGCCGAGCGGATGTCGGGCGTCAGTGTCGATCAGGTCTATGTGAACGTGTCCGGCGGCCGCCCGCGATGCGAGAGCTTCACGGGGGAAACCCGCATCGGCGGCAGGGAAGTGGCCGCCCATGATGTGGAGCGCGCGATCCAGGTTGCGGGTGAGCGGATCGTCGCCCCCGGCCGCGTGGTTCTCCACACCACTCCCGTTCAATATGCTCTCGACGACGCCCGCGGCATTCGCGACCCTCGCGGCATGTTCGGCGAGCGCCTGTCCGTCGATCTGAACGTCGTCACCGTCGAGCCTGGTCCCTTGCGCAACCTGTCGCTGGCGATCGAGCGGTGCCATCTCAACATCGCCGGTCTGGTCATCGCCCCTTATGCCGCCGGCCGCTCGGTCCTGGTCGAGGATGAGATGGCGCTGGGTGTCACCTGCATCGACATGGGCGGCGGTACGACGTCGGTTGCCGTGTTCTTCGAGGGCAATCTTGTCTTCGCCGATGTCATTCCGATCGGCGGCCATCACATTACCAACGACATAGCCCGCGGCCTCTCCACGCCGATCGCGCACGCCGAGCGCATGAAGACCCTTTACGGTTCCGCCATCCCGAGCGTGTGCGACGAGCGCGAGCTCCTGTCGGTGCCGCTGGTCGGCGAGCGTGGCACCGACACGGTCTACAAGATTCCGCGCTCCATGCTGACCGGGATCGTGCGCCCCCGGCTCGAGGAGACGTTCGAGCTGATCAAGCAGCGGCTGAATGCTTCGGGTTTCGCCAAGCTCGCCGGTCGCCGCATGGTGCTCACCGGCGGTGCCTCCCAGATGACCGGCGCGCGCGATCTGGCGAGCCAGATCCTCGACCGTCATATCCGGCTTGGCTTCCCGCAGCCGATGACCGGCATGCCGGAAGCCATCCGCACGCCGAATTTCGCCGCGGTCTCTGGCTTGCTCTCTTATGCCCTTCGTCCCGACGAGAGCACGATCGTCCTGCCGGAGGCCCATCACAGCAGCGGCTACATGCGCCGCGTCGGACGGTGGCTGCGCGAGAGTTTCTAGCCTAGAGGTCGCCTCCCGCGTCCTCGCTCCCGGCAAGCGCCCTGTGATGCGACCAGCGCACGGCCCAGATCACGAGGCCAGCGATGAGCGGGATCGCAATCCCCAGCGCGATCTCTGCCGGGAGAGGGAACCCTGACTTTTCCAAAGCCTTGGCGAGATAGGACAGCAGCCCGATCATGTAATAGGTGATGGGGATGACGGAGAGGATCTCCACCGTTCTCTGCAGCCTGAGCTGCAGTCGGGCGCGCCGGTTCATGGAGGCGAGCAGCATCTGGTTTTGCTTCTCGCGCGCGATGTCGACCCGTGTTGAGAGCAGGGCTGAAGCCTGCGCCACCCGTTCCGACAGGTCATGCAGACGCTGCGCGGTGCTGGCGCAGGTCGCCATGGCCGGGGTGAAGCGCCGCACCATGAACTCCTCGATGGTTTGAACGCTGGGGATCTTTTGCTCCCGAAGCTCGGAGATCCGTCGGATGACCAGGTCGTGATAGGCCTTGCAGGCACCGAACCTGAACTGGCTGCGCGCCAGCGAGCTTTCCACCTCGGCGGCCAGATGGGTCAAGTGCTGCAGGAGGGATTCATCGCCGCTGCTCTGCCTTGCGATGTCGTCGGTGAGCTTGGCCAGCGCGCTTTCGACGCGGGTTAGGAGTTTCGACTGCTCACGGGCGAGCGGCAAGGCCAGCATGGCCATCATGCGATAGGTCTCGATCTCGAAGAGACGCTGCATCATGCGCCCCGCCTGGCGCGGGGTGAACGTCCGGTTGAGCACGAGAAAGCGTGAAAACCCATCTTCCTGCACTTTGAAGTCGGAGAAGGCGAAGCCCGCCCCATGGCCGATCCGCGCCCCGACCAGGACATGACCTCCGAATTCTGCTGCGAGCGCCTCAGGGTCCGGCTCCTCCGGGTCGGCAGCGAGGAGCCTCGCCTGTGCGGCGAAGATTGTGGTGCCGGGCATGTCCGTCGCGAAACGGCTCGGCACGAGGGGGCTCGGATCCCACGAAGGCGCCTCCGATCCCGCTCCGCCGAGGAAGAAACTGTAGCTGGAGAATTCCCCGTGACGTTCCCACTTGAGCCGCAGCCCGTTGAGATCTGCGGTGAAGTGGGTTGCCTCCGGCGTCGGCCCCGAAACCCCATGGGCCGCGCTGAGGGCGATGAGATGGGCGAGTTCGGCCTCGCGCTGCTCCGGGGCGACGATGAGAGCGATATGAGCGGCCCGACTGGGCGTCTCGACTGCTTCTGGGGGTCGGGAATGGACCTCCTCGGCCAGCATGCGACGGTCTGGATGGTCGGCAGGCAGCAAGATTTCGCGACCGCTCGCTAAGGCTTCCATCTTTGCACCCGCTCCCGTGTTCGGCTTGAACGATGCGCCGCCTGCAGCATGTCACAGACCAAGGCGAAATGCGCCTCCCATCAAGGCACGGTCACGCCTGAGCCGCGCGCTCGCGAGCAGCGAAATGACCTCATCCCGCTGGAGCAGAGGGCTCGGCGAAAGCGTCCGGCGTGCGGATATGCTCCGGCCTCAGCCCCATGCCCACCAGCCGGGCAGGGAAGCGGCTGAGATAGGGCAGGTCGTCGATCATGCGCACCGCCAAGGGCGGCTCGACCGTCTCCCTGCTGTCGAGCACCGCCGACAGGATGGCATCCTGCATGAAGACCTGCACCCGCTGGGTCATCTTGGTCGGAAAGCTGCGCCGGGCCTGCACGCGGCTGAGATGCTCCGTCTGCAGGCGGCCCTCCCGCAGCGGCAGCGCGATTTCGTTGGCCGCGGCGACGGCATCCTGGATGGCGAGATTGATGCCGACCCCGCCGATCGGTGACATGGCATGGGCTGCATCACCGATGCAGAGGAGACCGGGCTCCCACCATTGCTTCAGCCGGTCCACCTGCACGGTGAGGAGCTTGATCTGCTCCCAGCTTTCGAGCGTTTGGACCTCGGAGCGGCTCTCCGGCAGAATAGTTGCGATCGTCTGCCGAAAGGCTTCGAGCCCCGCAGCCTGGACGGCATCGAAGCCTCCCTTGTGGATGACGAAGGCGCATTGCCAGTAATCGCCGCGATTGATCTGGACCAGCAGATAACCCTGTCCGAAACGGCCCATGCTTTCCGGCTTCCCCGTGGGATGCCGCCGCATCCGGAACCAGAGCACGTCGATGGGAGATCCCAGATCCTCGATCATCAGGCCCGCCTGCTCTCGCAAGGTGGATCGGCGCCCATCGGCAGCGACCACGAGATCGGCGGAGATCTCCACCGGGCCGTTCGGGGTTGCAGCGGTGACCCCGCAAATCTCCCCATCCTCATGGATCAGCCCTTCGGCCTCCGTCTCCATCATGACGCGGAACGTGGGATATCTCCGGCCCGTGTCGTGGAGAAAATTGAGGAAGTCCCATTGCGGCATGAAGGCGATGAACTTGCAATGGGTCGGCAGATGGCGGAAATCCGCGACTTGGATCTCCCGCTCGCCGAATACGGCGCTGAGCGTCTCGACCTTCTGATGCGGCAGCGTCAGGAAGCGGTCGATCTCGCCCAGTTCGGCCATCAGCTCCAAGGTCGAGGGATGGATCGTATCGCCTCTGAAATCGCGGAGAAAATCCTTGTGCTTTTCCAGCACGATGACCTCGACGCCGGCGCGCGCCAGCAGGAAGCCCAGCATCATGCCGGCCGGACCGCCCCCGGCGATACAGCATTGGGTGCGCAAAGACGTCACCATGTCTCAAGATCCCCCGACGTTCCCGCCTGTAGAATAGGCGTCGGCGCGACGGAGTAAAGCCTTCCTGAGTTGAGGCTGCGGCGGGCCTGCGTGGTGGGCTTGGCTTAGGAATCCGGCAACAGCAGCAGAGCCTCTTTCGGCATGTGAAGCTGCACCCGGGTGCCGGCGTCGAGAGGAACCTCTCCCTGCTCTTGGGCGGCGATGAGGATGGGGCGCTCCACCCCGTCGATCTGGGCCATGAGATGGCTTCTGTCGCCCAGGAAGGCGGAGCTCAGCAGGGTCGCCGGCACGCTGAGCCGGTCACCGACGCTGCTGTCTGCGCCTGCGATGCTGATCCGCTCGGGCCGGATCGCCAGGACCGTCTTTCCCGACGGCAGCCAAGTGCTCGGCATCGACAGACGTCCCAGCCCTGCCGCCTCGACGTCGATCGCTCCGGCGCTCTGAGTCACCTTGGCCGTCGGAAAGAAGTTCATCATGCCGATGAAATTGGCGACCGGCCGCGACGTCGGTCGATCATAGAGCGCACGCGGCGAGTCCACCTGGGCGACCTTCCCGTCGAACATGACGGCGATGCGGTCCGACAGCGCGAGGGCCTCCTCCTGGTCGTGGGTGACGAACAGAAAGGTGATGCCCACCGATCGCTGCAGGGCCCGCAGCTCCATCTGCATCTCCTCGCGCAGCTTTTTGTCCAGTGCTCCCAGGGGCTCGTCCAGCAGGAGCACCTTGGGCCGCTTGATCAGGGCGCGCGCCAGGGCGACGCGCTGTCGCTGTCCGCCGGAGAGCTGGTTCGGCTTGCGCTCGTCATAGCCGGTCAATTGGACAAGGCTGAGCGCCTCGGCGACACGGCGGTCGAATTCACTCTTGCTCAGATGCTCGCGGCGCAGCCCATAGCCTACATTCTGTTTGACGTTCAAATGCGGGAACACGGCATAGCTCTGGAACACCATGTTCGTCGGCCGCGCGTTCGGCGGGACAACGGCCATGCGCTGGGCGTCGATCCAGATTTCGCCCTCGCTCGGCACTTCGAACCCGCCGAGCATGCGCAGGAGCGTGGTCTTGCCGCATCCCGACGGACCCAGCAGCGAGAAGAACTCGCCCTCCGCAATGTCGAGATTGACAGTATCGACCGCGCGAACCGGGCCGAACCGCTTGGTGACGTGATCGATTCTGATGAAGTCGGAACGGCCCATATCTGTCACACCTCGGAGGACGTATCGCGCCTGCGGAGCCACTCGGCGACGCAGACCAGAAGGATCGAAGCGGCGATGATGCAAACGCCCAGCGCCAGCACCCCCGGCAGGTTACGGGGAAAGCGCAGCTGGCTGTAGATGAAAACGGGCAGGGTCTGGTCCGATCCCGTGAGGAAGTAGGAGATCACGAAGTCGTCGAAGGAGATGAGGAACGACAACAGCAGGCTCGCCAATATGCCGGGCCAGACCAGGGGCAGCGTGACGCGCCAGAAGGTGGCGAAGGCAGTCTCGCCCAGGTCGAGGGAGGCTTCCTCCATGGATGTGTCGAAACCGGCAAATCGCGACATCATGACGGCCAGCGCATAGGGCGTGCAGATGACGATGTGCCCGAGCGTGATGGTGAACAGCGACAGGGAGAGCCCGCTGGACAGGAACAGGGTGAGCAGCGAGGTCCCGAGGATCACCTCGGGGATCACCAAGGGCAGCATCACGAAGGACAGGATCGGCTGCCGGCCGGGAAATCGGTAGCGCGTGATCGCCTTGGCCGCCAGCGTGGCCACCAGGGTGGCTGTCACGGCAGTGATGGCGCCGACCTTCAGGCTGTTGGTGAGGGCCTGGAGCATCTGCGCATTGCCCAGCATCTGCTCATACCACTTGGTGGTGAAGCCGCGAAACGGGAAGGTGATATAGAGGCTGTCATTGACCGAGAACAGCACCAGGAACAGGATCGGCGCATAGAGCACGCCGATCGCCAGGATCGTATAGAGGAGCAGGGGTCTGTTGCTGGTGGCTGCGAGATCGGTCATGCCACCCGCTCCGAAAGCCTGCGCCCGAGCGTCATGTAACCGACCGAGACGAGGGTGACGATCACCATGGATGTGAGCGACAGGGCCGAGCCCAGTGGCCAGTTGCTGACCTTGCCGAAATTGGCGGCGATGGCGTTGCCGATCATCATTCCGTCCGGGCCGCCCACCATGACCGGCGTCACGTAATCGCCGACGGTCGGAATGAAGATCATCAGGCTGGCGGCGACGACGCCGGGCAGCGACAGGGGCAGCACCACCCTCAGGAACCGGGCCACGGCGCCGTCGCCGAGGTCTGATGCGGCTTCCACATAGGATCGGTCGATCTTGTCGAGCGACACATAGATCGGCAGGATCGCGAAGGGCAGCCAGGCATGTGTGAGCGTGATGACGATGGCGACGGGATTGTAGAGCAAAATCTCGATGGGCTGGTCGATGAGCCCGAGCGACATGAGCCCGGAATTGATCACGCCATTATAGCCGAGGATGACTTTCCAGGCGAACACCCGCAGCAGATAGCTCGTCCAGAACGGGACCGTCAGCAGGATGATCCAGATCATCTTCCGCCTGCCTCCGTAGAAGGCGACGAAATAGGCGATCGGATAGGCGATGATGACACAGAGCAGGGTGGTGAGCCCCGAAATCCACAGCGACCGGATGAACAGCATCCGGTAGCCGCTATGGGTGAGCGCAGTCACATACTGCGCAATCGTCCAGTCGGGTCGGATCTCCATGTAATCCTGCACCCAGAGGCTGGTGAGGATTGTATTGACCAGAGCGATCGACAGGAAGATCCCCACCGCCAGCACGATGGGCAGGACCAGTGCATAGCCTCTCAGGGTTTCGCTTCGGTAGAAGATGCCGCCGAAACCGGACCTGCGGCGGGGCGCCGCCGTCGCGGCGTCCCATGGTGTCGATGAAGGAGCCTCAGAGGTCATGCGTCACAATGCGACCGAGGGGAATGCGCAGGTCATGGCCGGCCGATGCCCCGCGGACGGGCGTGCCCGCCATTTCCGCTCGCCGCTGCTCTGCTGCGACGGGACTTCGCGCCATGGGGACCTGCACAAAGGCAGCCCGCTCCGTCTTTGACCGGTGACAGGAGCGGCAGATCAAAACCCGGCCTTCACTTGCTCCCAGTCCTGGAAGATCCGCTTCCACGTCTCCGGTGTCTGTGGCGGCGACAAGTGACCTGCCGACAGGGTCTGCTCCGGGGTTCCGACGATGCCGATCTGTGCCAGCCTTTCCTTGGTGAACCCCTCGAAGGCCTTCGGATTGGAGTGGCCATAGCCGAAATAATCGATGCAGGCCTTGCCTGTTGATGCCGCCAGCATGCTGTCGATGAAGGCATAGGCCTTGTCGAGATGCGGCGCGTCCTTGTGAAGCACGAGCCCGCAGACCCAGGTGAGGGGCCCTTCCTTGGGCTGGGCGAACTTCACTGGCTGCCCCTGCTTGATGAGATTGTTCGCCGCATCCGCCCATGTCATGGCGGCGACCAACTCGCCCGAAGCCAGGGCCTGCTCCTGCACCGTATTGTCCGACGAGTACATCCGGATCAGCGGCCGCTGCTTGACCAGCAGCGCCTTGACCTTGTCCATGGCCGCGGCGTCGATCTTGTCCAGCGGAATGCCGGCATAGATGGCGGCGCAGAACCAGGTATCCTCCGCGCTGTCGATCACGGCAATGCGGCCCTTATTCTTCTCGTCCCAGAGAATGCCCCAGCTCTCTTCGCCATTGGGAAGTTCGACGAGGTCCGTCCGGTAGGTGATGGAGGTCGACCCCCACTCCCACGGCGCCATCCACACCTTGCCCTCGAGATTGATCAGCGGCAGGTCACGCAGGGTCTGGAACAGGGCGGGCCAGTTCTTCAGTCGTCCAGTGTCGATCGGCTGCAGCACCCCGGCATCCTTCCAACGCACCAGCTCTGTAGCGCACGGATGGATCACGTCGGCGGTGAAGCCGGCCCGCAGTTTCTGTAGCCCCTCTTCGGCATCGCCATAGGTTGCGAACTGGGGCAGGGCGCCAAACTCGTCTTCATAGACTTTGAAGATGCCGCTGCCCGGATCCTCGTATCCGCCCCAGGTGAAATAGATCGCCTCGTCGGCCGCTTTCGCCCCGTTGGACAGGTAAGGCGTGACCGAGACCCCGATGCCGAAGGCCCCCAGCATCTTAAGAAAGTCGCGTCGCCGCTGCGGCTGACGCAGGAAGCTTGGATATCTCTGGTTCACAGGCAACCCTCCCCTGATCAAGTCTGGCTAGGACTTGGTTGAACGTTCAATCAAACGCCGGGCGCGGAACTTTGTCAAAACCCTTGTCGCCCAGGGGCTTACCTTACGGCCATGTTTTTGGCCTGACAACGTGGATTCTGCGAGTGGTCCACTGTCTGAGCGGGTCCGGCCGACCGCCCCCGAGCCGGGTCACGCGCCCGAGGCAGGCCCGGATCTTCCTGTCGCGGGGCAGGCGCTTTGCCGGTTTGGTTAACCGACAGGGTTAAGGACCCACTGACAAATTGCACCAAATTATGCGTCCGGTAAGTCAGCGTTAACGATTTATTATCGAGTTGGTAACAAATGTAGTCGGGAGGCTCAAAGAAAGCGGACGCCATCCATGACCATTAGCTTGACAGTTCCCAATCTCGCCGAATTGAAGCCGCGCATCACCGTCTGTGGCGTAGGGGGCGCCGGCGGGAACGCCGTCAACAATATGATTCAATCCAAGTTGGAAGGCGTGGAATTCGTCGTCGCCAACACGGATGCCCAGGCCCTCTCCCAGAGCGTGGCACAGCGCCGGGTTCAGATGGGCACGGCCCTGACGCAGGGGCTCGGCGCCGGGTCCCAGCCGCAGATCGGTGGGGCGGCGGCTGAAGAGGCCTTGCCCGAAATCCTCGATCATCTGGCAGGAGCGCATATGTGCTTCATCACCGCCGGCATGGGCGGCGGAACCGGAACCGGGGCGGCCCCTGTAATTGCACGCGCGGCGAAGGAGCAGGGCATCCTCACCGTTGGTGTGGTCACCAAGCCGTTCCAGTTTGAAGGCCAGCGGCGCATGCTCACCGCCGAGCGCGGCATTGAGGCGCTGTCGAAGCATGTCGATACGCTGATCGTCATTCCGAACCAGAACCTCTTCCGGATCGCCAACGAGAAGACGACCTTCGCCGCGGCTTTCGCCATGGCTGATCAGGTCCTCTATTCCGGCGTGGCCTCGATCACCGAATTGATGACCAAGGAAGGCCTCATCAACCTGGATTTCGCCGACGTCCGTGCAGTGATGAGCGAAATGGGCAAGGCCATGATGGGCACCGGCGAGGCGGCCGGCGAGAAGCGCGCCATCGAAGCTGCCGAGGCGGCGATCGCCAACCCGCTGCTGGACGATGTCAGCATGCGGGGTGCCCGCGGTCTCCTGATCTCCATAACCGGCGGTCATGATCTGACCCTCTACGAGGTTGATGAAGCCGCGACCCGCATTCGCGAGGAGGTCGATCCCGAGGCGAATATCATCCTGGGTGCGACCTTCGACGAGTCCCTCGAAGGCATCATGCGCGTCTCGGTCGTCGCGACCGGCATCACGGATCCGTCGGCGACCGCCAGCGAGCCGCACTACGACGACGATTACGGCCACCACGCTCCGGAACGCACGACATATGGCTATATGCCTGCGCCGGCCACGGTCGTGCGTGAACCGGCCCCCGTCGTGGCTCCCGCACCCGTGGCTCAGCAGCAGATGCCGTTCCGCAGCGAGCCGATGCACCAGGAGCCGCAAGGCCGCGAGGACGATGAAGCAGCATACGCCGCCCTGCAGCGTGATGCGGCGATCCGCTCCATGCATGAAGCTCAAGCCGAGCAATCGGCTGAGGAAGAGGAGTATCTGGCCGAGGAGGAGCAGGTTTACGCCCCGGCTCCTCAGGCGCCCGCTGCGCCTCAGCATGCATTTCGTGCAGCCCTGCCGCAAAATCCGGCGCCGCGCCTGCCCTCGATCGATGAATTTCCGCCCATCGCTCAGCGCCACTACGCCCAGCGCAACGCTAATATCGAAGATTTGACGGCCCATGCCCAGAAGAAGCGCAAGAGCCTCTTCGAGCGGCTTGCAAGCGTCGGTCTCGGCCGTCGCGACGAAGACGAATCACAGCCGGTGAAATCCGAGCCGGCCATGTCGGCGCGTCGCGAACCGGCCCGTCAGCCGGCGCCGAGTGAGCGCATGGGCGGGGTTCAGCCATCAGCGGCAGAAGGCCAGGCGCACACCGATCTGGACGATGACCAACTGGAAATTCCGGCCTTTCTCCGCCGTCAGGCGAACTGAGTAACGCAGGCAGCGGGAATACGTGAAAGCCCGGTGGACAAACTTCCGCCGGGTTTCCCGTCTCTAAGCGTTGATGGCTTATTCGATCCAGGCGTTGCCGGGGGTTACCGCGATCGGATATAGCTGGCGCGAGATGGGAGGCGTGCTGAGGCACGGTGGGAACACTCCCGACGGAGTTTCAATGACGCAAGATCTGAAGGACGGGACTGCGCAGAATGCGCGCGCGGGGATAGGCGGGCGAAGTCTGCGCGCAGTGATGTTGGGCATTTCAGGGGCGCTGATCCTGTCCGGGTGCAGCACGGTCTCCGGACTGTGGGGAGACGATTCAGGTTCGGCCACGCCGATGCCGGCATCCGGCAATGCTCTGGCGCCGGATGGCGCCGATCAGGTCGTGGACGATGCCGAGCCGGTCGCCGATCTCTACAATAAGGGCCTCGACTTTATGAAGAGTGGCTCTTACGCAAAGGCCACCAAGCAATTCGAGGAAGTCGAGCGCCAGCATCCCTATTCCAGCTGGGCCACCCGCGCGACCCTCATGAGCGCCTATGCCGATTATCAGCGCAACGCCTATGCCGATGCCATCTTGGCGGCTCAGCGCTTCATCACGCTGCATCCCGGCCACAAGGACGCAGCCTATGCCTATTACCTGATCGCGCTCTGCTATTACGAGCAGATTGCCGATGTGAAGCGCGATCAGTCGGCGACCGAAAAGGCCCTGGCGGCCATGGACGAGATCAGCCGCCGCTTCCCGAACACGGCCTATGCCAAGGATGCCCAGGCCAAGGCTCTCCTCGCCCGCGACCACTTGGCGGGCAAGGAGATGGAGGTCGGGCGCTATTACCTGACGCAGCACGCCTATGTGGCGGCGATCAATCGCTTCGAGAAGGTGATCAAGGCCTACCAGACGACGTCCCACACGCCGGAGGCGCTCTATCGTCTGGTCGAGGCCTATCTTGCCCTCGGCATTTCCAGCGAGGCGCAGACCGCCGCAGCCGTTCTCAGCCACAACTTCCCGGGCAGCCCCTGGTATCAGGATGCCTACGCCCTGTTGCGGCAGGATGGGCTCGAGCCGCAGGAGAACAAGGCCTCCTGGATCAGCCAGGCCATCAGTTCCGTCAATCCCTGGGGCGGCTGAGCGCGGTTCGGCAAAAGCGCGACACATCTCATTTTGGTATGTGTGGGTGCTCGCTCCCGGACCAATGGATGGGCTATATAGGCCCCATGCTGACGGCTCTCTCCATTCGTGACATTGTTCTGATCGACCGGTTGGACATCATCCTTGCCGAAGGGTTGACTGTGTTCACGGGCGAGACGGGCGCCGGCAAGTCGATCCTGTTGGACAGTTTGGGCCTCGCCTTGGGCGGCCGCGGCGATGCGGCCTTGGTGCGCAAGGGCGCCGACAAGGCGGTGGTCACGGCGCAGTTCGACCTCGACCCCTCCCACGCGGCCTTTGCGCTTCTGGAGGAAAACGGCATCGATGCCGATGGCGAATTGGTCATCCGCCGCATCCAGACCCTGGACGGGCGCAGCCGTGCGACCATTAACGATCAGCCCGCCTCCATCAACCTCCTGCGCCAGCTGGGCGGCCTCATCGCCGAGATTCACGGCCAGCATGACGATCGCGCGCTCGTTGAAGCGGCCAATCATCGCAAATTGCTGGACGCCTATGGTGGGCTTGAGGCGAGCGCAGGCGAAGTGCGCTTGGCCTGGCAGGCCTGGCGCAGCGCTCATGAGGCTCTGGAGGAGCACCGCCGCAAGCTCGCCAAGGCGCAGGCGGAGCGGGACTATCTGGAGCATGCCGCCGAAGAGTTGCGGCGGCTGGGGCCAGAGCCGGACGAGGAGGACGATCTCGCCGACCGCCGTGCCCTGATGATGAATGCCGAGCACTTTGCGGGGGCGCTGGAGGAGGCCGAGCAGGCCTTGTCCGGCGACGGCACCTTGATTGCTGCCCTGAACGCCGCCCTGCGCCGACTTGAAAGGCGGCAGGCCGAGGCGGGCGGCAGGCTTGATGCGGTTGTGGCGGCCCTCGACCGGGTGGTGGTCGAGATCGGCGAAGCCGACATGGCGGTGGCCGAGGCCAAGCGCAGCTTCGACTATGATCCCAACGAGCTTGAGCGGATCGAGGAACGTCTCTTTGCGCTGCGTGCGGCGGGTCGCAAGCATCGCGTACCCGTCACCCAGCTGGGCTCGCTCCTTGCGACAATCGAACAGAATCTCTCGGATCTCCAGGCCGGCGAGGGCCATCTGGGCGCGTTGAGCCAGTCCGCGAGCCAGGCTGAAGCGCGCTTTTTCGATCTCGCCCGCGCGCTGAGCGATGCGCGACGAGCCGTCGCCGCCGATCTCGATGCCGAAGTCATGGCGGAGCTTTCACCCCTGAAGCTGGAGCGGGCCCGATTTCTCACCGATGTGGCCTGTCGGCCGGATGCACCCGGACTGCATGGCCTGGATCGGGTGGAGTTCAAGGTGGCAGCCAATCCGGGCTCCGATCCGGCGCCCTTGATGAAGGTGGCCTCCGGCGGCGAGCTGGCCCGCTTCATGCTGGCCTTGAAGGTGGTGCTGGCGGCGCGGGCGAGTGCGCCGACCCTGATCTTCGACGAGATCGACACAGGTGTGGGCGGTGCGGTGGCTGACGCGATCGGTCAGCGTTTGGCGCGCATGGCCTCGCGGCTGCAGGTGCTGGCGGTAACCCATTCTCCCCAGGTCGCAGCCTTTGCCGATGCCCATATGCTGGTCGCTAAGAGCGATGAGGGCGAGGCAGCCGGCCCGCGGGTGATCACGCGCATATCATCGCTTGATCCCGCCATGCGCCGGGAGGAGATCGCCCGCATGCTGTCCGGCGCCCGGGTGACGGATGAGGCCCGTGCCCAGGCGCAACAATTGCTGACGCGAGCGGAATGACAGGACGGGGAAGCGTGATGGAGATCCCGGTGGACGAGTTGACGGAGGCGCAGGCGCGTGCGGAGCTGGCCCGGCTCGCCGAAACGATTGCCCATCATGACGCTCTTTACTTCAGTCAGGATGCCCCGGAGATCTCGGACGCCGACTATGATGCGCTTCGCCTGCGCAATGCTGCCATCGAGGCGAAGTTTCCAGGCCTTGTAAGGCCCGATAGTCCGAGCCGGCGCGTGGGGGTGAAGCCCGTCGGTGCATTTGGCACGGTCAAACACGCCGTTCCCATGCTGTCTCTCTCCAACGCCTTTTCCGATGAGGACGTCACGGATTTCGTCGCTCGGGTGCGGCGCTTCTTGAGGCTGGGCGAGGAGACGTCCCTGGACTTTACCGCCGAGCCGAAGATCGATGGCCTTTCCATCTCTCTGCGGTATGAGCACGGCGCCCTGGTCATGGCCGCGACTCGGGGCGATGGCTATGAGGGTGAGAACGTCACCGCCAATGTCCGCACCATCGATGACGTCCCCGACCGTCTTCGCGGTGCCGGCGTGCCCGAGATCTTCGAGGTCCGCGGCGAGATCTACATGACCCATGACGACTTCCAGGCCCTCAACGTCGCTCAGGAGGTCGCGGGCGCGAAGATCTTCGCCAATCCGCGCAACGCCGCCGCAGGATCCCTACGTCAGCTCGATTCCACCATCACGGCGGCCCGGCCCCTGAAGTTCTTTGCCTATGCCTGGGGGGAGGTTTCCAAGGACGGGCTCCCCGCCGACACGCAATGGGGCGTCTATGAGGCGTTCCGGAAATGGGGGCTGCCCACCAATCCCCTGATGAAGCTCTGCGCCAGTGTGGACGAGATGATCGCCGTCTATCACAGCATCGGTGAGGGCAGGGCGGGTCTCGGCTACGACATTGACGGCGTCGTCTACAAGGTGAACGATCTCGCGCTGCAGGAGCGCTTGGGCTTCGTCTCCCGCTCGCCGCGATGGGCGACGGCCCACAAGTTTCCCGCCCAGCAGGCGATGACGCAGCTCAAGGACATCGAGATCCAGGTCGGCCGGACCGGCGCTCTGACCCCTGTCGCGAAGCTGCAACCCATCACTGTCGGCGGCGTGGTCGTCGCCAATGCCACCCTCCACAATGAGGACGAGATCGCCCGCAAGGACATTCGCATTGGCGACACCGTCATCGTCCAGCGGGCCGGCGATGTGATCCCGCAGATCGTCTCCGTGGTCGCAGACAAGCGCCCGCCTGAGGCAGTCCCCTATGTTTTCCCGGAGATCTGCCCCGTCTGCGGCAGCCATGCGGTGCGCGAGATCAATCCCAAGACCGGCAGGCCTGATGCCGCCAGGCGCTGCACCGGCGGCCTCATCTGCCCTGCCCAGGCGATCGAGCGGCTGAAGCATTTCGTCTCACGCAACGCCTTCGACATTGAAGGCCTCGGCGACAAGCAGATCACTGCCTTCTATCACGACGGGCTGATCACCCGGGCCCCCGACATCTTCACCTTGGCGAAGCGGGATGCCCGGTCGCTGAAGAAGCTCAAGGATCGCGAGGGTTGGGGAGCGACTTCGGCGCAAAAGCTCTTCGATGCGATCGATCTTCGCCGTCGGATCGCACTGGACCGCTTCATCTTCGCCCTTGGCATCCGTCACGTGGGGGAGACGACCGCCAGGGTGCTGGCCCGCTCCTATGGATCGGTCGAGCAGTTTCTCGCCGCCATGCGGGCGCTCGGTGCCGATGCGGCCGGCGAGGCCTTCGCGGATCTTGATGCGATCGAGGGCATCGGTCCGACCGTCGCCCAGGCGATCGCCGAATTCTTCGCCGAGGGTCATAACTGGGAGGTGATCGACGCGCTGCTGGAGGAGCTTTCGGTTCAGCCCCTGGAGCGGGTGGCGGCAACCTCTCCGGTGGCCGGCAAGACCATCGTCTTCACCGGTGGCCTCGAGCGCATGTCACGCGACGAGGCCAAGGCCATGGCCGAGCGTCTCGGAGCCAAATCCTCGGGTTCAGTTTCCGCCAAGACCGATCTCGTGGTCGCTGGCCCTGGCGCCGGCTCCAAGCTGAAAAAGGCCGCCGAGCTGGGCATCGAGGTCATCGATGAGAACGCCTGGTTCGACCTGATCGGCGAGAAGTGACGCGGCGCCTTCCTCGATGGGAAATGCGCTGACCCCGAGATTATTTCGGCAACCTTCCTGATCTGTCAAAAAGAATGCAACTTTTTCGGGTATCATTGAGAAATGCATCACCGGATAGTTTCAGGCTTTGGAGTGCCGACATTGATCAGTTTGCGCATGGTTTGGGCCGCAGTGGCGGCATCATTTTTGATGGTCCAGGCACCCGCTTATGGAGGAAGCACCTTGGACCGGGTCACCGCCAGCAAGGTGCTGAGGATTTCGACGGACCCTTCCTATCCTCCGCAATCCTTTATGGACGCCGACAATCAGATGGTCGGCTTCGACATCGACGTGGCCCGCGCCATCGCCACGGAGCTCGATGCCACCTTGGAGATCGTCACTCCGGCTTGGGAGATCGTGGTCAGTGGACGCTGGAACGGTCGCTGGGATCTGTCCGTCGGCTCGATGACCCCCACCCAGGAGCGCAGTCAGGCGCTGAGCTTCCCCGCGGTCTATTATTACGTACCGGCGGCCTTCGCCGTACATGAGCGGTCGCGGGTGAAGGCTCCCGCTGAATTGACGGGGCGGACCTTCGGTGTCTGCGGCGAATGCACCTACGAGGCCTATCTTCGCGGGACGCTGACGCTTCCCGAGGCAACGGCTCCACTCTCTCCAGGAATACAGCCCGGCGAGATTCGCACCTATGAGACGGACCTGAATGCCCTGGATGACTTGAAGCTGGGGGACGGTGTGCGAATCAATGCCGTTCTGTCGTCGCTTCCCACCATCAACAACGCAATCGAGAAGGGCTATCCGTTGCGGGTGGTGGGTCCGCCGGTCTTCTACGAGCCCCTAGCCGTCGCGGCCGAGCCGGGTGACGCCGAATTCGACGCCCGCGTAGCGGCGATTATCGCCAAGCTGAAGGCAGACGGCGTCCTCTCCGCCCTCTCCCAGAAATGGTATGGCATGGATCTGACCCGGAAGGAGTGACGCCAGCGATAGTCCTTGAGGCTGGCGGCCCGGCACGTCATAAGCGGCTGTCATGCATGTATTTACAATCTACGATCTCGCTCTGGATCAGGCAGATCATCTGGGCGACGAAATCACCTGGAGCGAGCTGGCGCCCGTCTCCGTCACTCTCGTCGAGAACGATGAGCGCGAGGGCGACTGGCGCGTAGAGGCCCACTTTGCCGAGCGTCCCTCGGATCAGGACTTGGCAACGGTGGCGGGAGACCGGCGCTGGGATCTTGTGCCCCTGGTGCAGCGCGACTGGGTGCGCGAATCTCTCAAGGGGTTGAAGCCGGTGCGGGCAGGCAGATTTTACCTGCATGGCGCCCATGATCGCGACAGCGTGCCCCTGACGAGCTTTGCAATCGAGATCGAAGCCGGACTGGCCTTCGGGACCGGCCATCACGGCACCACGCGTGGATGCCTGATCGCCCTCACCGACATCTTGAAGCGCGGTGTCCCGTGGCCGGTCTTGGACGTCGGCTGCGGCACCGGGGTCCTCGCCATCGCTTACGCTCTTGCCGCGCGGCGCTCGGTCATTGCCAGCGACATCGATCCGGTGGCGGTTGACCAGACCCGGACCAATGCCCGCAAAAACAAAACGGGCCCGCAAGTGCGGGCCCGTTTAGCATCCGGGATTGATCATCCACTCATCCGTCAGTCTGCACCTTACCAGCTGATCATGGCCAATATTCTGGCACGACCGCTGGAGGTCCTGGCCCCAGCCTTGAGCACCCTTCTAGACCCCCGAGGGTCCATCATCCTCTCCGGCTTGACCACCGGCCAGGAGCGTCGCGTATCTGCCGCCTATCGTCTGCAGGGCTTGGTGCCCGTGCGCAGGATCAGGCTGGACGGTTGGTCGACGCTGGTGCTCCAGTCCCAAACGACAGCTTAGCGCTGGTTGTTGGGGCCCCAGACCATGCGGCGGATCTCGCCACGGTTCAGGCCGATATCGAGCAGCAGGCGGTCGTCCAGCTGATCGAGCTCACGCTCGGCGCGGGACAGTTCCACATAGCGCTTCACCCGGCTTGAAACCCGGCTCAGAAATCCAGGAACGGCGCGATCGGCGCTGCCGGAACGGACCGTCTGGCCCTTATCGAAAGTTGCGACACTCATTTTTCGTCTCCATCATGCAATCGAGTGTCCCCCTCCGCAAACCCAAGGGTCTGCAGACAAAAAGGCTTTGAAAGCCAGTGTCTTGGAGAGAGTTGCGGTCATCACCGCGTCTCGTCTGCCGCCTATATAGGCCCGGCGACCCTCGCTTCGCCAGATCGAGGTTTGCATCGCAGCAATGCGTATAGCGCATGTCTTGTTAAGAGGCTGTTAAGGTTCCGAACCCTCTTTCGGATACGCTCGAAACCGAGGTCGGAAAACGACGCTTCACTGCCTGCAAAAGACGCAGATGCGTTCGTTGTCTCGAAACAAGCCTGCCTAACTTCCGCCATCAAAACGAATGCTGAAGCCGTTTTTTTTAACGAGTCCAAGGAGAGATCGCGGAGTGTTCGCCCTGCAAACTATTTAACCACTTTCCTGCCGATGGTCGCAAAGGCATCAGTTCTGCCGATACTCGGCAGGGATGTGGATCGTCATTGTGCTGCCTTGGGTACCCCGTTATGAGCGGGTGACAATCACATATTTGGAGGCAGCATTGCGATTTGCACATGGCAATTGCATGACAGTGCTTGGCGCCCCCTAATCGCAGATATCCGGCGGCGATCCGATTGCATCCGCCGCTCAGCCTCGCTAAGCGAAGGGGATCACGCCGGAGGGATCCATGTACCAGAGCTTTGTCGATGTCAGCGATCACAGCAAAAGTGGCGAAAGAATTGCTGCACTGCGAAGAGAATTGGCAATTCATGGGCTTCACGGCTTCATCGTGCCGCGATCGGATGAGCATCAGGGAGAATATGTCGCCGACTATGCGGAGCGCTTGCGGTGGCTGACGGGCTTCTCAGGGTCGGCGGGCATGGCAATCATCCTGGTCGATCAGGCCGTGATCTTCGTGGATGGGCGCTACACGATCCAGGTGCGCGAGCAGGTCGATCTGAGTGTCGTCGAACCGAAGCACCTGATCGACGAGCCCCCGTCCGAATGGCTCCGCAGGACCCTGCGACCGGGACAGCGCCTGGGTTACGATCCCTGGCTCCTGACGGTCGAGCAGGCGGAACGATTTGCGAAGGCGTGTATCGACGCCGGCGCCGAGCTTGTGCCATGCGACAATCTCGTCGATGCGATTTGGCAGGATCAGCCGTCGCGTCCCGCAGCGCCGGTGGTCACCCATCCGACCCAGCTCGCGGGCCGATCGGTGGCCGACAAGCGCCAAGAGCTGCTTGAGACCCTGCAGGCCAAGCAGGCCGGAGCCGTCATCCTCACCCAGCCCGATTCCATTGCTTGGATGTTGAACATACGCGGCAGTGATGTGGCCCACACGCCTGTGGCTCTTGCCTTCGCCATCCTGCCGGCGGAGGGCCTTCCGCAATTATTCCTCGATTCTGCCAAGATCGATGCGGCCACCGCCTCTGAATTAGGTGCGGATGTGGAGCTTCATTCGGCGGCCGATTTCGAGCCCGCGCTCCGGCGGCTCGGGGGCGACAAGGTGCGCGTCATGATCGATCCCGCTTGGACGGCGGTGAAGATCCGTGACCTGCTTCGTGAGAGCGGCGCCGAGATCGTTGCCGATCGTGATCCCTGCATCTTGCCCAAGGCGCGCAAGAACCCGGTGGAGCTGGAGGGAGCCCGTGCCGCCCACCGCCGAGACGGTGCGGCCATGGCGAATTTTCTTCATTGGTTTGATCAGACCGCGCCTCAAGCCGGCCTCGACGAAATTGCCGCCGCCGAAGCGCTGGAGGGGTTCCGGGCCGCGACCGGCGAGTTGAGGGAGATCAGCTTCGAATCGATTTCCGCTGCCGGCCCCCACGCTGCCATCCCCCATTACCGGGTCGGCATCAGCTCCAATCGTCCGATCCGGCCGGGCGAGATCTACCTCATCGATTCCGGTGCTCAATATCTCGACGGCACTACCGACATCACCCGCACCCTCATTGTCGGCGAGCCGACGGCGGAGATGCGCGATCGCTTCACGCGCGTCCTGAAGGGCATGATCGCGATCTCGGTCGCCCGCTTTCCCGAACGCACCACCGGCGCCCAGCTCGACAGTTTCGCGCGCGCCGCGCTCTGGCAGGCGGGACTCGATTTCGACCACGGCACCGGCCATGGAGTCGGCAGCTATTTATCGGTCCATGAAGGTCCGGCGCGGATCTCCAAGGCCGGCACGGTGGGCCTCGAGACGGGGATGATCCTCTCCAACGAGCCCGGCTATTACAAACAGGGAGACTATGGCATCCGCATCGAAAACCTGGTGATCGTCTCCCCCGCCGAACCGGTCCCCGGAGGCGACCGGCCGATGCATAGGTTCGAGACGTTGACGCTTGCCCCCATCGATCGGCGTCTCATCGATCCATCTTTGCTGAGCGAGGCCGAGCTTGCCTGGCTCAATGCCTATCACGCCCGGGTCGACGCGGAGATCGGTCCCCGCCTCGACAATGAGCAGCGGCGATGGCTGGCCGCCGCCACGGCTCCCATCACCCGAGAATAGCCCGCATCAGGAGAATCGCCGCGGCACCCACCACCAGCGTGCCGAGCAGCGGCAGCCGGAAGGCGGCCAGCGCCGTGATCGCCCCGGCAATGGTTTCCGCCGGACCGGTCAGGAACAGCACCGGCGTGATGACGGCCGTGAGGACGGCCACGGGCAGGGCCTCGAGGCCCGCCTGCACCCGCGGTGTCAGGGTCACGAACCGCAGCACCAGCATGCCGGCGACACGGGTCGCATAAGTCGCCAGCGCCATCACCAGAATGGCGAACAGGGTGGTGGAATCGACGCTCATGCCTCCTGCTCCCTGTGCGACCGGAAGGTTAGGGCTCCGGCTGCGGTGCCGGCGAGACCGCCGATGACGATATACCAGGGGCCGTCGATCAGCTCATGGGCGACTGCGGCAAACAATCCGCTGATGGCGATGACGATGCCCGTCTTCGGTCCCTTCCAGAACCCGATGACGAGGCCGAGGAACAGTGCTGTGAAAATGAAATCGAGCCCATACCGCTCCGGCGGTCCGAGCCGCGCACCGAGGATTGTCCCCGCCACTGTGCCCGCCGTCCAGGTCACGATGAGCGAGACGGCGATGCCCATATAGTAGGCGGGGTACAGCGGGCGCTCGGACGCGCGCTTCTCCGACAGGGCCCAGACCTCGTCCGTCAGGAAGAACAGATTGAACCAGCGTTCCGCCCGCCCGAAATGCTTGAACTGCAACACCAGGGACACGCCCATGATGGCGTGACGAAGATTGACCGTGAGGGCGGTCAGCCCCAGCAGCGCCCATGGTGCCGGGTCCGTCCAGATGCCGATGGCCACGAACTGTGCAGCACCGGCAAACACCAGGGCGCTCATCAGCCCGGCTTCCAGCGTGCTCAGGCCTTTACCCGCCGCCAAGGCTCCGAAGAGGAGGCCGATGGGCACGGCGGCCGCGGCGATGGGCAATGCGCTGATCACCCCCTGGAAAAATTCGCGGATGGTGGACGGCGGCGGAGTCTCTGGCATGGAAGCACCGGTGATGGCGACACAAGGATCCTTGTGGTGCCTCGCTTACCCCAACCACCCCAAACCCCGCCAGCGGGATTTCAGGCGCGCTCCACGAAGCTCGACAGGACCCGTTTCTCGCCCCCCTCGTCGAAGTCGATGGTGAGCTTGTTGCCGTCCACGCCGGCCACCGTGCCCTCACCGAACTTTGCATGGAGCACGCGCTCGCCGCGCGCAAAGGAGGGCGCATCGCCGCCGTCGCGCGCGATCAGTTCGCCCTCGATGAAATGCGGCACGCTTCGGACGGACTCGCCCTTGTCATAGGCCTGCCGGGCGCGCTTCCACCCGGGTGTCCCATAGTCGGTCTGATAAGGATTCATCGTGTCGAAGCGGCTCTCGCCGAAGGCCCAGCCGCGTCCATAGGAACTGTAATTGGACGAAGACTGCTCGACCTCCACATCCTCCTCCGGCAGCTCGTCGACGAATCGCGACGGCATGGCGCTCTGCCACAGCGCGTGGATCCGCCGGTTCTGGGCAAAGGAGATGTGGCAGGATTTGCGCGCCCGCGTGATGCCCACATAGGCCAGCCGGCGTTCCTCCTCGAGCCCCGCGCGTCCGCTCTCGTCCAGAGATCGCTGATGCGGGAACAGACCTTCCTCCCAGCCCGGCAGGAACACGCTGTCGAATTCGAGCCCCTTGGCCGAATGCAGCGTCATGATGCTGACCTTGTCGTCGCCAGCTTGGTTCTCCACGTCCATCACCAGGGAGATATGCTCGAGGAACCCGCCCATGCTTTCGAAGTCATTCATGGAGCGGACGAGTTCCTTTAGATTCTCAAGTCGCCCTGGCGCTTCCGGAGTGCGATCGTTCTGCCACATCTCGGTATAGCCCGACTCGTCCAGCACCATTTCCGCCAGATCCGTATGGGGCACGCCCTCGAGCAGCGAGCGCCAGCGCCGGAAGCTGGCCGTGAGCTGTCGGAGGGCATTTCGGGCTTTCGCCGGCAGCTCGTCGGTGACGGCGATCGCCTCGGCGGCCCGGAACAGGGAGATCCCCTCGGCCCGGGCCAGCGCATGCACCTTCTTCACGCTTGCATCCCCGATGCCGCGCTTGGGTACATTGATGATGCGCTCGAAGGCGAGGTCGTTATCGGGTTGCGCGGTGATCTTGAGATAGGCGAGCGCGTCCCGGATTTCCTGGCGCTCGTAGAATCGCGGACCGCCGATCACGCGATAGGGAAGGCCCAAGGTGATGAAGCGGTCTTCGAATTCGCGCATCTGGAACGAGGCCCTGACCAGGATGGCGATCTCGTTATAGAGCTGTCCCCGGCCATGCGCGGTTTCGATGGTCTCGCCGATGGTGCGTGCTTCCTCCTCCGCATCCCAGTGGCCGCGGACGACGACCTTGTCTCCCGTCGCCAGATCGGTATGCAGCGTCTTGCCCAACCGTCCCTCATTATGGGCGATCAGCCCTGAGGCCGCGGCCAGGATATGCGGGGTCGAGCGATAATTCCGCTCCAGCCGAATGACCTTCGCACCGGGGAAATCCTTCTCGAACCTCAGAATGTTGTCGACCTCCGCACCACGCCAGCCATAGATCGATTGGTCGTCGTCGCCGACGCAGCAGATATTGTGATGGCCCTGGGCCAGCAGCCGCAGCCACAGATATTGCGCGACATTGGTGTCCTGGTACTCGTCCACCAGCATGTATTTGAACTTGCGCTGATAGATCTGCAGAACCTCCGGATTGTCCTGGAACAGCCGCAGCGGCTGCAACAGCAGATCGCCGAAGTCGCAGGCGTTCAACAGCTTCATCCGGGCCTGATAGGCCTCGTAAAGCTCTGCGCCGCGGCCATTTGCATAGGCATGCGCCTCTCCCGCCGGGACCTGGGAGGGAATGACCCCCCGGTTCTTCCAGCTGTCGATGAGGCTGGCAAGATGCCGCGCCGGCCATCTCTTTTCATCGATATCGGCAAGCGCGATCACCTGCTTGAGCAGCCGGATCTGGTCATCCGTGTCGAGGATGGAGAAATCCGAGCGCAAGCCGGCGAGTTCCGCGTGCCGCCGCAGGATCTTGACCCCGATCGAATGGAAGGTCCCGAGCCATTGCATGCCCTCGACCACGCCGCCGATCAGCATGCCGATGCGCTCCTTCATCTCGCGCGCGGCCTTGTTGGTGAAAGTGACGGCGAGGATCTGGCCGGGAAACGCACGCCCCGTGGCGAGCACATGCGCGAGCCGAGTGGTCAGCACCCGCGTCTTGCCGGTGCCCGCTCCCGCCAGCACGAGAAGCGGGCCGTCGATGGTCTCCACCGCCAATCGCTGCTCCCCATTGAGCGAGCGGAGATAGGGTGCATCCACCGGCGCCATGGCGCGTGCGGCGATCCCCCCTGGCGTCGGACCCGGCGCGTCGTCTTCGAAGTCGGAAAGGTCCAGGGATCGTGCCATCATCTGTGTCCGGAGCAAGGGGCTAAGCCCCTATATAGCACTCCCTCCCTCTGATTCGACCTGTCAGGCGTCTTGAACATGCGCTAAGACCCCGAAAGTTGCTTCGCACACGGATTAGAGGGTCATCGGTGCTGCGCCAGAATACGGACGATCGCATTGGGCAGGCGCGCTATATGGGCGTTGCGGCGCTGGTCGGCATGGGCACCGGCCTCTTGGGGACGATCTTCCATCTTGTCATCGATTACTTGATCCACTGGCCGCAATGGCTGGCCGCTGTCGTGCAGGGACCGTCTCTGGTCCTGGCGGCCGCGCTCATCACCATGGTGCTCACGGTCTGCTCGGTCTTCGTCGTTCGGCGGTTTGCACCGGAGGCGGGCGGCAGCGGTGTGCCGGAGATCGAAGGCGCCATGGAGGGCCTTCGCTTCGTTCACTGGCGCAGGGTCCTGCCCGTCAAGTTTTTCGCCGGCATCGCTGCCATTTCCTCCGGACTGGTACTGGGTCGGGAGGGACCGACGATCCATATCGGCGCCTCCGTTGCGGCGGGTCTGTCGGAGGCCTTCAAGAGCAACGACCTCGAACGCCGCGGGCTCTTGGCGGCAGGGGCTGCCGGCGGCCTCGCCTGTGCCTTCAACGCGCCTCTCGCCGCCGTCCTCTTCGTCATCGAGGAGACCCATCGTCAGTTCCCTTACACTTTCCGCACCTATATGGGCGTGATCGTGGCAGCCTGCGTCGCCGCCATCGTGACCGAGATGATGGCCGGCGTGGGACCGGATCTGGAAATCGCTGTCGCCCAGGTCCCCTTATGGATTTTCCCGGGCTTTCTGCTGCTCGGGGGCCTGATGGGCGTTCTCGGCGTGGCGCTGAATGCCGGGCTCATGCGCATGGTTGAGTTCGGGGCCGAGTGCCAGGCCAACATGCCCTATGTCTATCCGGCCATCGTCGGCTTCCTGATCGGCGCCGTCTTCATCCTCCTTCCTCAGGCGGCCAGCGGCGGCGAGGCGGTGATCATGGCGCTGTCGACGCAGCACACTGGCATCTTCGCCCTACTGCTCTTGGCCACCATCCGCTATCTCACCACGGTCACCAGCTATTCGACGGGAGTGCCCGGCGGGATCTTTGCGCCGATCCTGACCCTTGCCGTCTGCTGCGGACTGGCCTTCGGTACGACATTGGACGCTCTGTTTCCCGGGATCGGGGTCGTCCCCACGGCCTTCGGCATCGCCGCCATGGGCGGTTTGTTTACCGCTTCCGTCCGTGCGCCCATCGTGGGCGTGGCGCTCACCTTGGAGCTGACGGGATCCTACACTCTGCTCCTGCCGGTCCTCATCACCTGCGGGACCGCCAATCTCATTGCCCAATGGCTCGGCGGACGGCCGATCTATGAGCAGCTTCTCGACCGCACGCTCCAGCAGGCCGGCATCGATCCCAACGCAGCCGCCTCCCGCGAGCCGGTCGGCCTGGGCTGAGCTCAGTCCCCTGGGAACGCGAGCTGAGCCTTGATCGCAGCGGCAGCCGCTCCGCTGCGGCCCGCGCCCAGCGGCTGTCCATTGAGGGAGATCACCGACCTCAGCCCCAGGCTGTTCGTGAGGATCACCTCGTCCGCCTGCGCCAGCATGTCCGGTGTCAGCGACCGCTCCTCGGCCTTGGTCCGCTCGATGATCTCCGCCCGCGTCACGCCGGGCAGGGCACCGTCCGCCAGGGGAGGGGTGACCAGCACCTTGTCGATCACGGCGAACAGGTTCGCAGCCGTTCCGGCCACCACATGGCCGCGACTGTTCAGCAGCAGCGCATCGTCGGCGCCATGCTCGCGCGCATTCATCAGCGCCAGGATGTTGTCGAGATAGCCGAGCGCCTTCACGTTCGACAGCGGCGAAAACTCGTTCCGGCGGGTCTTCTCCGAGATGATCACCGAGATCTCCGTCGCCCGCGGTGCGAAGGGCGCTGCAGTGATAACGACGCTCGGCACCGGCGCATCTGGCGGCAGCAGCCCCCGCGGCCCCTGGCCCCGCGTCACCGTCAGGCGCAGCGACCCTTCGGTGAGATCGTTCACGGCGATCACCGACAGGAGCCGCGTGACGAATTCGAAATCCGGCATCTTGACCGGCAGCCTCAACACGGCAAGCCCCTGCCGCAACCGCCGCAGATGGGCATCCAGCCGCAGGATTTCGCGGCCGCGGACGCCCAAGGTCTCGAAGACGCCGTCGCCGAGGGTAAACCCCCGGTCGAGGACGCTCAATCCGGCTGCGGCCTGATCGACGAGCCGGCCATCAATCGAGATCTGCATGGGGTGTTCCAGATGTCAGTTGTACGGCCTCGATCATGGCCCGTGCCTTCACCAGGCACTCCTCATACTCGTCCAGCGGATCGCTGTCGGCAACGATGCCGCCACCTGCCTGGATGAGGATCCGGCCCGCGGCGACCACCGGCGATCGGATCAGGATGCTGGAATCCATGGCGCCGGAAAATCCAAGCCAGAAGGCTGAGCCGCAATAGGCGCCGCGGGGCCCGGCCTCGAGTTCGGCGATGATCTCCATGGCCCGGATCTTTGGCGCCCCGGTGATCGAGCCGCCCGGGAAAGCCGCGCGCAGCAGGTCGATGGCATCGAATCCTGGACGCAGCCGGGCCTGCACCACCGACACGAGGTGGTGGACGCTCGCGAAGCTCTCGAGTCCGAACAGCGTCGGCACCCTAACGCTGCCGATTTCGGCGACCCGCGACAGATCGTTTCGCATGAGGTCGACGATCATCAGGTTTTCGGCCTTGTCCTTTTCGCTGGCCAGCAAGTCGCGAGCCAGCATCGCATCCTCTGCCGGGGTGCGCCCGCGCGGTCGGGTTCCCTTGATGGGGCGCGTTTCGATCGCTCCGCCGGCATCGACGCTGACGAACCGCTCCGGCGACACCGACAGCAGCGCGCTGTCCGCGTCGATGTTCAGGAACACCGAGAAGGGCGCCCGGCTGCGGGCTCTGAGCCGCCGATACAGGTCGAAGCGGCTGAGGCCGGAGGGCAGGGTGGCGGTGAACTTCTGCGTGAAGTTCGTCTGGTAAATGTCTCCCGCGGAGATGTAATCTTTGATTGTTTCGATGCGCTCGACATAGGCGCGCCGTGAGAGCTCGGCGATCACCGGCGCGCGAGTCCGATCGTCCATTGGGGGCATCGGAGATCGAGCCTCTAGCCGCTCGATCAGCCACTCGCACCGGGCTTGGGCGCGGTAGAGCCGCGCCCGTTCATGGGTCTCCGGCAGCCCTGAGGAGAGGATCCAGGCCGATTGCCTTACGCAATCAAAGGCGATGACCAGGTCGTAGAGGCCGACCACCATGTCCCGCGTGACCCTGTCGCTGCCAGCGGGCGACGGCAGGTCTTCGAGATAGCGGTTGAGCTCGTAACCCAGCAGACCGGCAGCGCCTCCCTGAAAGGGCGGCAGGCCGGGAATGGCCCGCATTCGGGCTGAGCGGCAACACGTGCTGAGAATGTCCCAGGGTGATCCGGCCACACGGTGTCCGTCGACGACTACACCCCCTCGGTCCGCCATGATCGTGGAATAGGGGGAGATGGCGATATAGGCATGGCGCGAGCGAGGGGCTCCGGGCTCCGGGCAGTCGAACAGCATGGCCTGGGCGTCCTGTGCGAAGGTCGCAAACAGCTCCAGGGGCTCTGCATAGGGAATGGCATGCACCAGGGGCACCCGTCCGGGGGGCGGGGAGACATCGATGCCCGTTCGAGCGGTAAGTGCCATCCGCCTGTTCCGCCTGTTCGAGGTGCGGCCCGCTTTATCCCTTGCGCGGAATGCCGATCACATGGCCGACCTGGGGCGGCACGGGAAGATGGGCATGGGCCTCATGCATCGCCTTGATCTTTGCCAGCACGTCCTCCGGGAATGGTGTGCTCTTCTTGGTCTGCACATCCACATGCATGCAGATCTGTTCCGAGGTCGCCGCGAGAAAACCCTCCTCTGCATGATACATCTGTTGGAAGAAATGGCAGCGCTTGGCGTCGAAATCCAGGAGCTGCAAGGTGATCTTCACCGGAGCATTGTTCCCGAGTTCGCGGAGATACGTCACGTGCACCTCCAGCGAATAATGCGAGAGCTGCCGCTCTTTGACATAATCTTTGCCGAGCCCGAACAGATCGAAGGCGTCATCCGATGCCAGATCGAACAAAACATTGTAATAGGCCATGTTGAGATGGCCATTGTAGTCGATCCACTGCGGTTGGACTCTCATGACGCTTGATTCGAAGGGTGCGGCATTGCTCATGGGGCTGATCTCGGTTCCGATAGGCCTTGCAGGACGCGTTGGGGCTGTGGTGCTGATCAAGCCATATCAGACCCGGGTGCTGACGCAAGACTGAGCACCTGTTGCAGACGGCGAAAGATCTGGAGACATAGGAATGGCCGAGCCAGCCCGTTTATCGGACGCATCCTCCACGCAGCGGGTCGTCGAACGCCTGCGCGCGATGCTGGGCGAACGGCTGTCGACTGCGCCGGCGGTGCGCGAACAGCATGGCCATGACCAGACCTGGAACGAGCTCGGCCTGCCCGATGCGGTGGCTTTTGTCCAGTCCACAGAGGAGGTCGCCGAGATTGTCCGGCTCTGCGGTGAGGCGTCGCTGCCGGTGATCCCCTTCGGCACCGGGACCTCTCTCGAGGGCCATGTCAGCGCCCCCTTCGGGGGGATCTCCATTGATCTGAGCCGCATGGACCAGATCCTCGAGGTCCACACCGAGGATCTCGACTGCCGGGTTCAGGCGGGGGTCACGCGCAAGGCTCTGAACGCCTATCTTCATGACACCGGGCTGTTCTTTCCGATCGATCCGGGTGCGGATGCGAGCCTCGGCGGCATGGCGGCGACGCGGGCCTCAGGCACCAATGCGGTGCGCTACGGGACCATGCGCGAGAATGTGTTGGGATTGACGGCTGTCATGGCCGACGGCCGGATCATCCGCACTGCGCGCCGCGCGCGAAAATCCTCAGCTGGCTACGACCTGACCCGTTTGCTTGTCGGCTCTGAAGGCACCCTTGGCGTCATCACCGAGGTGTCGCTCAAGCTCTATGGGATCCCGGAGTCCATCGCTGCCGGCGTCTGTGCCTTCGACAGCATGGAAGGGGCCTGCAATGCCGTGATCCAGACGATCCAGCTCGGCATTCCGGTGGCCCGTATCGAACTCCTGGACGAGGCTCAGGTGCGGGTCTGCAATGCCTATTCGAATCTTGGACTTGCCGAACGGCCGACTTTGTTCCTGGAATTCCACGGAACGACGGCCGGCACCGCCGAGCAGAGCGAGATGTTTGCAGCCATCGCCGCCGAGCATGGGGGTGGCGCCTTCGCCTGGGCGACCCATCAGGAAGATCGCAATCGGCTTTGGCAGGCCCGCCATGACGTGTTCTGGGCGGGCAGGGCCTATGTCCCGGGAAAATCTGCTCTGGCGACGGATGTCTGCGTGCCGATCTCCCGCCTCGCAGACTGCGTCATCCAGACACAGCAGGACCTCGCCGAGCACGGGCTTTTCGGACCCATTGTCGGTCATGTCGGCGATGGCAATTTTCACGTGCTCGTCTTCTGCGACATGGGCGATCCCGAGGAGATCAAGACCGTCAAGGCTTTCTGCGATCGTCTGGTGAAGCGCGCCCTGGCCATGGACGGGACCTGCACTGGGGAGCATGGCGTCGGACGGGGCAAGATGCGGTATCTGGAGGCCGAGCATGGTGCAGCCCTCGAGGTCATGCGGACCCTGAAGCGCGCCTTGGACCCGCAGAATATCATGAACCCGGGCAAGATCGTCACCATATGATCGACGATCCTGGTACAATCGCCGATTGCGTGGGCTGATCCGGCGGGACCTCGACGCCGGTTGTGCATGTTTTTAGGATTTCTTGAGGCAGGCTCGATAGCAAAGATGTGACCCCGCTGCCGGCATGTGTTCTCTCGGTCGCGACTTAAATCGGAACCATAGAGCTGAAGCTTGGGATCACGACGGATTGATGGACGATGAAGTCTCCACTCCTATGGGCTGGAATTCTTGCGATTATTGTTTTGACCACGGCGTTGATCGCGCCGTTCTTCATCGATTGGAATCTGTATCGCAACCAGATCGAGGCCTATGGAAGTGAGATCACCGGCCGCCAGGTGAAGATCGGCGGCAAGATCTCCTTGAGCCTGCTGCCCAGCCCGGTCATCACCATTGCCGATATATCCGTCCTCTCCGGCGGCGAGGGCGGCACGGCGGATCTGCTGACGATCGAGCGCCTGGAGGCCAATCTGTCCATTCCGGCCTTTTTGCGCGGCCAGATCATCGTCAGCAATGCGCTCCTGGATGAACCCTCCATGACGCTGGAGCGGACTGAGGCGGGGAGTTTCATCCTGCCGATATCGGAGCGGGGCAGGGCGAGCGTCCAGATGCCGGCCGATGACATCGCTCTGGACAAGGTGGAGATCCGCCAGGGCTCGATCATTCTCCAGGACCGTCTTCGCGACGAGGTCCTGCAGCTTGATGATCTGAACCTTGAGCTCTCCGCCGCCTCGCTCGTCGGGCCTTATCGCATCAATGGCACCGCCGCCTATGCTGATCGCCTCTGGCGCGTGAACATCGGCACCTCGCGTCCTCGGCCGAGCGGGCCGACGGCGATCACCTTGCGGGCGGCGCCCGAGCAAGGGGCAGGTCTGATCTACACTTTCAGCGGCGAGTTCAACCCGTCCACCCCGGAATATCTGCTCTCCGGCACGGCATCGATTGACCGCCTCCCGCCCGCCGAGGCGACGACCAAGGGGGACAAGGGGCCTGATCCCGTTGCCATGTCTGCGCGTGCGGAGATCTCCGGCAATTTTGAACGTCTCGACCTGTCCAAGATCGAGATCGCCTTTGGCGATCGAAACGATGTGGCCCGGCTCATCAAGGGCAGTGCCGAACTGATCTTGGGCCGTCGTCCATCCCTGTCCGCCACCCTCGACACGAGCCGCCTGACTTTGGCAAATCTGTTGAACGAGCCGGAGTTGAGCCTGGATCGGAGCTCGATCCTCGATGGTCTGACCGCGCTTGTGGACGAGCTTCCCGCCGGCCTGTCCGCAAGCCTCGGCTTCAAGGCGACCTTCCTCGAATTGCCGAACTCGACCGTCGAGAATTTTCTCATTGTCGCCGATGCCAATGCTGAGGGAGTCGAGATCCGCCGCCTGTCGGGTGTGGCACCCGGCCGCTCCAGGATCTCCCTTGATGGTCGCTTCGACAGGCCGGCGGAAGTGTTCAGCGGCACGCTGGAGATGGAAACGTTGGACGCGGCCGCTGCGGCGCAGTGGCTGAAGCTCGACGCCGGATTCATCCCCGACAAGGGCCCCCCGGCGGAACTCTCCCTGAAGGGCGCTGTCGAGCTGGGCCGAACCAACGTGGCGCTGAACGATCTCTCCTTCCGTCTGGACGACACGCGCGGGACGGCGACCCTTTCGATGGGCGAGGGCGAGGGCGAGCGCCGGCGGTGGCAGATCCGGCTGACGACCGACGATCTCGATCTCGACCGCTATCTCGGCAAGGATCCCGCGGCCGGCAGCGGGTCCCTTCTCGATCTGTTAGCGCGCATGGGCGAGATCAGGCGCGACGGGCTGGCCAGGACGGATGCGAGCCTGGTGCTTCAGATCGACCGCCTGCGCCATCGCGGCATAGAGGCGACCGACATCGCCGTTGATGCCCGGCTCGAGGCCGATGACCTGGACATCAAGGCCTTGGAAATCGGCGGCGTCAGCGGTGCCCGCATTGAGGCCTCGGGCCTCATCGACAATTTGACATCCCATCCGCAGGGGGCCCTGACGGCGAAGATCGATGCCAAGGATCCCGTTCCCTTCCTCACCCTGATCGGCCTTGTGGGTGATGCCTCCGAGGGGCTGGTGGGCAAGTCGCTGAGAAAGCTTGGGCCGACGGTCGTCGACGCCAAGATCGAGGCGACGACCGAGAGCGAGGCGTCGATCACTGCCTTGACCCTCGACTTGACGGGCAGCGCCGGCTCCACTGCCATCTCGGCCAAGGGCCGCTTCGACGGGCGCATGGAGGCCTTGGATGAAGGCAGCTTCACTTTTGAGGCTGCCATCGACAATTCCCAGGCCTCTATCCTCCTGGGTCAGCTGCCTTGGGATCTTCAGGGGACGGATAAGGCCACAGGCCCCGCATCCGCCGCCTTGCGCGCCTCCGGGACCTTCGCTGAGGCCATGACGGCCGATCTGACCCTGGAGATGATGAGCAGCCGTGGCGACGTCACGGCGACCTTCACCCCCTCGGAGTCCTCCTCTTCGACCATGTCGGGGACGGTCAATCTCCGCTCGGACTCGGCCCATCCGCTGCTGGCCGTCTTTGGCCTGGAGACGGAGGAGCCCGCCTTTCCGCAAACGCTGACCTTCACCTCCGCGTTCCGGAAGGAGGCCGAGCGCCTGTCTCTCTCGGACCTTGAGGCGACCTACGGCGAAGCCACCGGAAGCGGCACTCTCGCTGTGGACCTGGCGCCGACCCCCGCCATTGCCGGGGAGCTTCGCGTGTCCTGGCTGTCTTTGCCCTGGCTCATGAAGACGGCGCTTCTGTCTGAGGGAGGGACCTCCAGCGAGGACGACCTCGGCAATCTTCGCGAGACGGATTGGTCGGGCGCCCCCTTTGCCGTGCAGCGCCTTTCTGAGATCTCGACCGATCTGACCGTCGTGGCCGATCGGGCCCAGCTCGTGGGCGACACCAGTCTGGAGGACCTTCATCTCCCCTTGCGCTCTTCGGCGGGAAAATTGGAGATCGCCGATGCGAAAGCGACCCTCTCCGCCGCTCCCATCGCCTTTTCGCTGAGGGCTGAGCAGATGCAAGGCGAGCTCTCTCTTGGAGGCCAGGTCTCGCTGGGCCAGCTCCCCCTGGCCTCGCTCCTGATGACGCCAGGCGATACGCCCGCTATGACCGGGATCTTGGACCTGGAAACGACGTTCGCCGGCCGCGGCAGAAGTCCCGCCGGAATAATGGCCCTGCTGTCGGGGAGCGGCACCTACACCCTGCGCGCAGCCACCGTCCCCGGCTTCGATCCTGCCGCCTTTGTTGAGACATTCCCCACGCTTTCGACCATTGAGGAGCTGGATCAGGCGATCACCACCACTCTGCAGTCTGGGGTCATGCCCTTTGCCGGTGGCCAGTCGTCGCTGACGATCGCCGACGGTGTGGTCCGCTTTGCGCCTCTGGCCGTCGACACTGACGCTGCCAAAGGGAGGGTGCGGAGCTTCTTTGATCTGTCGTCCGGTGCTTTGGACACAGCCTTCGAACTCGAGCTCTCCGCCATCGATACGGGGCCTAAGATAGAGCTCACTCTGAGCGGGCCGCTCGCCTCGCTCTCGCGCACCTATGAAATCGGCGCGCTGCGCTCCGACCTCACGGTGCGTGTGCTGCGCGACAACATCGAGAAGCTCGAGGCGCTGCAGCGCGAGCAGGAGCGCCTCGCTCGGGAGGAAGAGGAGCAGCGTAAGCGCGCCGAAGCCCGGCGTAAGGAGGAGGCGGCGCGCAAGGCGGCGGCGGAAGAGGCCGCCCGTCGCGCCGAGGCCGAGCGCCAGGCTGAGGCGGCGCGTCAGGCGGAGGCAGCGCGCAAGGCGGAGGCGGAGCGAAAAGCTGAAGCGGCGCGCCAGGCGGAGGCTGCGAAGAAGGCGGAGGCCGCCCGCAAGGCGGAAGCTGAACGCGAGGCCGCTGCGGCCGCCCGCCGGCTGGAGGATGCGCGTCAGGCTGAGATCTCTAGGCGAGCCGCGCAGGAGCAGGCGCGGCGGGAGGCCGATGAGCTCGCTCGGCGGGCGGCCGAGGCTGCCCGCGAGCAGCAGCGTCAGGAGGCCGAAGAAAAAGCCCGCTCCGATGCGGCCCAGAGGCGGAAGACGACCCCGCAGTCTCCGGCCCCGCGCACCCCGCCCTCGGTCGAAGTGGCCCCGCTACCGCCGCCAGTCGATACGTGGATGGAGCAGCCGATTCCTCCCGACGAGACTGAATCCGGTCGGCGGACACCGCAGATGCGCCTCCCGCCCCTCCCGCCGGCGCGATCGAATTCGCAGCTGCGCAAGCCGGCGCCGTCGGCTCCCGCCACGACCCAGTCGGTCAACCCGCCGGCGCGGCTGGAACGCTTGGACGAGACGGGGGAGCCTCAGGGCTTCTTGGATCCCAACCGGTTCCTATACTCGCCGAGATAGTTGAGCACGAAGACGCGAACGGCGCTCGACAGGCCGCGCTTGCCGCGTCGTGCATCGATGTCCGTGATCAGCATGTTGAGGGTCGTGGACCGCTCGTCCACGATCTGGCGCAGGACGTCCCAGAATTCCGGCTCCAGCGAGAGGCTCGTCGGGTGCCCGGCGACCACCACGGATCGCTTCGAAGGTCGCTCCTCGGAAACGGTCACGGCGCGCTCAACATGGCTGCCGAGACCTCAGTCTCACGATGGGCCGATCATGTCCTGGGGCCGGACCGTGGCATCGAATTCCTCCGAGGTCACATAGCCGAGCGCCAGGGCCTCTTCCCGCAAGGTAGTGCCCTTCTTGTGGGCGTTCTTGGCGATTTCCGTCGCTTTGTCGTAACCGATCTTTGGCGCCAGCGCCGTGACCAGCATCAGGGATCGCTCCATCAAGTCCTCGATGTGCCGGCGATTGGGCTCGATCCCCACGACGCAATTGTCGGTGAAGCTGACACAGCCTTCGGCGATGATGCGGATCGATTGCAGGACATTGTAAGCGATGACCGGCTTGAACACGTTGAGCTCGAAATTGCCCTGCGAGCCCGCGATGGTGACGGTGACGTGATTGCCCATCACTTGGCAGCACAGCATGGTCATGGCTTCGCACTGCGTCGGATTGACCTTGCCGGGCATGATGGACGAGCCGGGTTCGTTCTCCGGCAGATGCAACTCGCCGAGGCCGGAGCGGGGCCCCGATCCCAACAGCCTGATATCCTGCGAGATCTTGAACAGGCTCGTGGCCAGGACGTTCAGCTGGCCGGAGACCTCCACCATCGAATCGTGGCTCGCCAGCGCCTCGAACTTGTTCGGTGCCGTGATGAAGGGCAGCCCGGTGATGTCCGCGACATGGCGGGCAAAGGCCTCGGCGAACCCCTTTTTGGAGTTGAGCCCGGTGCCGACGGCGGTGCCGCCCTGCGCCAGCGGGTAGACTCGCGGCAGCGTCGAGGTGATCCGCTCGATGCCGAGCGCCAATTGCATGGCATAGCCGGAGAATTCCTGGCCCAGGGTCATCGGCGTCGCATCCTGCAGATGCGTCCGGCCGATCTTGATGATGTCGGACCACGCCTTGGCCTTGGCATCGAGGGCCTGTTGCAGGTGCTCGAGCGCCGGGATCAGCGAGTGGACGATTTCCTCGGCGACCGCGATATGCATGGCGGTCGGAAACGTGTCGTTCGACGACTGCGACTGGTTGACGTGATCATTGGGATGGATGGGGCTCTTTGAGCCCAGACGGCCGCCCAGGATTTCGATGCCGCGGTTCGAGATCACCTCATTGGCGTTCATATTGGTCTGGGTGCCCGAGCCGGTCTGCCAGACCACCAGGGGGAAATGATCGTCGAGCGAGCCGTCCATCACCTCGTCGGCGGCCGTCACGATGGCCTTTCCGATGGTGGGGTCCAGCGTACCGAGCTCCATATTCGTCTTGGCGGCCGCTTGCTTGATGATGCCGAGCGCGCGGATCAGGGGCTCGGGCATGGTTTCGCCCCCGATCTTGAAATTGCCGAGCGAGCGCTGCGTCTGAGCACCCCAATAGCGGTCGGAGGCAACCTCGAGAGGCCCGAAGGAATCGGTTTCGATGCGTGTGGTGCTCATCTCAGCTCAATCTTTGAATGGCCATAGGAATGAAGACTGCGGGGCTGCCTTAACACGCGGGCTGCCGCTTGCAAATCACTCAGTGCCAATCGGCGGGGCGATCACGGAGCCGGCGCCTGCAGCACCGTGGCGCAGGCATTGGGCAGATCCGAGAGCGCCATCGGCCGTGGCGGCTTTGCGGGCGGCGTCGGGGCTTTCCCGGGCTTCGCATAGGGTTTGTCCGAGAGCCACCAGGCCAGGTTCTCTCCGCATCCATCTCCTGGTGGCGGCGGCGCCTGGTCCTTGCACCCGACCGAGCCGGCGGGACATTTCAGCCGGATGTGAAAATGATAATTATGCCCGTAGATCGGGCGCACCTTGTTGAGCCAGGCGCGATCAGTGCCCGCCCATTCGCACAGTGCCTTCTTGATCGCCGGATTGACGAAGATCCGTCCAACCTGTGGATAGGAGGCGGCCAGCTTGATCAGCTTGGCGTGATCGCTGCTCCAGATGTTGCGGTTGACCTCACTGCGCGTTGCCACCACCGAGGTGGCACTCAGTTCCTCCCGCTCGGTCGTGGAGAAAGGACGGTTGGGGGCGGGATCGAGCCAGATATCGGCATCGAGGCCGATCTGGTGACTGGCATGGCCGGTCAGCATCGGTCCGCCCCGGGGTTGCGACAGATCGCCGATCAGCAATCCGGGCCAGCCGTTCTTCTTGGCGTCGCGAGCGAAGACCTTGATGAATTGCACGAGGACAGGATTGCCCCAATGGCGGTTCCGGGAAGGCCGCATGCCCTGCCAGTCCGGGCCGTTGAGGGGCAGCTCGACGGCACCCGCAAGACAGCCTTTCGCATAGGAACCGATGGATCGCGAGGGCATCGCCGCGGGGGCTTTCGCACCTCCGAACAGGACTTTCGCTGGAGGCGGGTCGGCGCGGACCGGAACGGAAGACAAGACTATGGGAAACGCGAGACATGCCGCCAGAAGGCCGGCCAGCTTTGTCATCCCCATAGCAGCATCCCCATTATTTCTTGCGGAACGTGTCGAGCTTCACCACCTTGGCCTCCGCTCCCTCTTGTGACTCATCCTGCTCGTTGGCGGCACTTTTTGCCGTCTTCTTGGCCGGACCTTTCTTGTCCTGCGCACTCTCAGCCTTCGGCGCGGCGAGTCCCGCCGGCACGATCGGCTCAGGGGTGGATGCGGCATTCTCCTCCGCAAGTCCTGAATTTTCGTTAGCCTGTGCGACCTCGAACTGCAGTCCGAACTGAACCGAGGGGTCGAAGAAGCCCTTGACCGCGATCAGCGGAATGGAGAGACGCTCGGGGATGTTGTCGAAAGACAAATCCACCTCGAACCGGTCCTCATAGACCTCCAGGCTCCAGAACTGGTGCTGGAGAACGATGGTCATCTCGTCGGGATATTTCTTCCGCAGTCGCTCCGAGATCCGCACACCGGGATGGTTCGTGTCGAAGGCGATGTAGAAATGATGCTCTCCTGGCAGGCCGACGCGTGCCGCCCGCTTCAGCGCGGTCTTCACCACGCCCCTCAGGGCGTCCTGGGCCATGAGATCGTACCGCATCAGGTCTTCGGCCATCTTGCTCCTTGCCTACCTCTAAAGCGGGCCGCCTCCGGCCCGTCGCTTGTTCGGCTACAATACATCGTCAGCAGGAAACGGACAGCATTGCAATGCTGTTGTCGGCTGCAGGCTCGACGGGAAACAGGCTGCGACAGGGAAAAGCGCAAGGAAGGAAATGGGGGCTTCTGTTGCCAGGTGCCCACCGAACCCCGCCTTGACCTGCTACAGCCAAGGACTTCAATTTCGGTACCTAAACTGCGTTACGCAGCCTGGGCAACCGGAGCATAGTTGTCATTGGCAACTACAATTTTAGCCCGATAACGGCGGTACAATGCCGAGTGAAAGAGGGTCCTTTACGCTCTCGTCGATCCTATTTCACCCCCATCAGATGAGGCCCGCACGGGGTCCCATGTGGTGGAGGTGCCGGGTACCGCCCCCGGGTCCGAAAAGTTTATTTCGACTTCCGTTTATCACCATAGTCGGTCCGAGGACCGACAAGGAGAATATAGGCGCTTTCACCAGGGATGCAAAGGGTCGTCTCGAGGATAAGGCAAAACGGCGGCCCGCCTATTGGATGGTATCACCGCCCAGTCGCAGCGGGGTGACCGTGATCGCCTCGCCACAGGATGTGAAGCTTCCCGCGAAGGTCGAGGGGATATCGGTATGGGGCAGCGTCAGCCGGGCTTCCACGGCCGTCGTGCAGCCCTCTCCGGCGACGGCTGAGGAGACCATCTCGATGGAGAACGAAGCCACCGCTCCCGGCTCCAACTCCACCGGCCCGGGCTTGCCGTCCTCAGTGAAATAGCTGGACGTGGAATCGGCGACCTTGATGTTCGTGATCTCCTGCCCCTTGCTGTCCAGGAGCGTAACGCTCGGGAATCCCTCGAGGCTGCAGGTCTTGGCTCCGATATTGGTGACGGTATAGCCGTAGGAGGCCTTGCTCATGGCCGCCTCCTGGCCGCTCGCATCCACCTTCAGGCTAAGCCCCGAGCAGGGCTCGGCCTGCGCGCCGACAGCGGAGGTCGTGATCAGCAGCAATCCGAAACAGCAGGTGAGAAAAAACTTCATGAAGATCCTTGCGGGCCTGTGTATGTGAAGAAGGGGCGGCGGGAGCACTGGCGCCGCCTGTCTCGAATACACAATATAGATCCGGCACGAATCGTTGCCACGGTTGTGGACGGATCCCAGGAATTTTCCCGATGCAGCAATATCACGAGCTGGTCACCCGCATTCTCGCCGACGGCACCCGCAAGGCCGATCGCACCGGCACGGGAACTCTCTCCGTCTTCGGTCATATGTCCCGCTTCGACCTGCGGGCAGGTTTTCCTCTGGTGACGACGAAGCGCCTGCATCTGCGCTCGATCATCCACGAGCTGCTATGGTTCATCCGCGGGGAGACGAATGTGGCCTATCTCAAGGCCAATGGCGTAAGCATCTGGGATGAATGGGCGGATGCCGAGGGCGAGCTGGGCCCGGTCTATGGTCGCCAGTGGCGGTCCTGGGGCACGCCCGATGGATCCGCCATCGACCAGATCGCCGGTGTGGTCGAGGCTTTGCGGAACAATCCAGATTCACGCCGTCATATCGTCTGCGCCTGGAATGTGGCCGACCTGGACCGCATGGCGCTTCCGCCGTGTCATTGCCTGTTCCAGTTCTACGTCGCCGACGGTTCTCTGTCCTGTCTGCTCTACCAGCGCTCGGCAGATGTCTTCTTGGGAGTCCCCTTCAACATCGCCTCCTATGCGCTGCTCACCCACATGATGGCCCAGGTGGTCGGTCTGAAGGTCGGCGAGTTCGTCCACGTCCTGGGCGACGCCCACCTTTATCTGAACCATCTCGACCAGGCGCGCGAGCTCCTCACGAGGCGGCCTCTGCCGCTGCCGCGCTTGCTCATCAAGCGCGACGTGACGTCCATCGACGACTTCACCTTCGAGGATTTCGAGGTGGTGGGCTATGAATCCCATCCTCACATCGCCGCTCCGATCGCCGTGTGAGGATGGGAGGCGATCGCCTTTAGTTCAGCGTCCAGTCGAGGGTGATCTCGGCGTTCAGGACCTTGGAGACAGGGCAGCCCTTCTCGGCATTGCCGGCGAGCTCGGCGAACTTGGCCTCGTCGATGCCGGGGATCTTTGCCGTCAGGGTCAGCTTGGAGGCCGAGATCTTGAACCCGTCGCCTTCCTTCACCAGTTCGACGGCGGCTTCCGTGGTCAGTTCATCCGGCGTGAAGCCGGCGCCCTGCAGCTGAAAGGCCAGTGCCATGGTGAAGCAGCCCGCATGCGCCGCGGCGATCAGCTCTTCGGGATTGGTGCCGGCGCCGCTTTCGAAGCGGGACTTGAAGCCGTATTGAGTTTTGGATAGGACGCCCGAGCCCGTTGAGATGGTGCCCGCGCCCTCCTTGCCTGTTCCCGACCATACGGCGGTTGCTTTACGGATCATGTGTCGCCTCTCCATTATGTTGACCAGAAGTTGGTGGTGCTGGATCGATGAACGATCATCGAAAGTCGTGGACGGAATAACCTTGCAGAAACAGCAGCGACGTCAGGTCGCCGAAATCAATTCGTGCCGCCGCCGCGTCTCGCGTTTTGGGCTTTGCATGGAAGGCGACCCCGAGACCGGCCGCCTCCAGCATCGGTATATCATTGGCCCCGTCGCCAACGGCAAGGGCCTCGGCCGGACTGATGTCCAGTCTCTCGCACAGCTCGCGCAAGGCCGAGGCCTTCGCATCACGGCCGAGAATGGGCTCTGCGACGATGCCGCTGAGCATATCGCCATCGAGCAGCAGCTCATTGGCGCGGGCATGATCGAAGCCCAGATGGTCCGCCACATGGCTGGTAAAGGCGGTGAACCCGCCCGAGACCAGGGCGGTGAAGGCGCCGCTCTGGCGCATCGTCCGCAACAGAACGTCGCCGCCGGCGGTGAAGCTCAGGCGCTGCGAGATGACCGTGGCGATCGCCGACCGCGGCAGCCCTTTCAGCATGCCGACCCTGGTCCGCAGCGCGCCTTCGAAATCGAGTTCCCCGCGCATGGCGCGTTCGGTGATGGCGGCGATCTGGTCTCCGACTCCGGCCACCGCGGCCAGTTCGTCGATGCATTCCTGCCCGATCATGGTGGAATCCATGTCCGCGATCAGCAATGGCTTGCGCCGGCCTTCCGCCGGGAGCACGGCAACATCGATAGGCAGCTCGCCAAGGGCGGATCTCACCTGCTCCTCGAGGGCGCGCAGCTCCGCGGCTCCGGCCTCGATCGTCCATTCGCAGGCTCGTCCCGGCGCCAGCCAGCGTGGCTCGCCCCGGCCGCCGGCCACGGCCGCGGCCTTCGGCAGCAGGTCGTGATCCCTCAGGAGGGCTCCTTCGGCCTCGCGGCCCCCGGCAATCAGAATGACAACGGTCTCCATGCAGATCCAGCGGTGAAGAGGGCGTGATGCGGCACGCACCAGACATGCCGCGGCAGGCCGTTCTTATTGCAGGCCCGACCGCCAGCGGCAAGTCGGCACTCGCCCTAGATCTGGCGCAACGCTGCGGCGGTGCCGTCATCAATGCGGATGCGATGCAGGTCTATGATGCCCTGCGCATCCTCACATCGCGTCCCTCCGCGTCGGACGAAGCGCGGGTCCCCCATCTCCTCTACGGCCATGTCCCGGCAGGAGATCCCTATTCCGTCGCCCGTTGGCTCGACGACGTGACAGTGGCGCTTCGCCGGTGCGCCCAAAGCGGCCTCCTGCCTATCATCGTCGGCGGCACCGGCCTGTATTTTCGCGCTCTGGAACAGGGCCTGGCGGACATTCCCCCCGTGCCGGCGACGATCCGGACCCACTGGCGCTCACAGCTGCTGCAGCGGGGCAGTGCCGCCTTGCATGACGAATTGCAGCGTCGCGATCCCGAGGCCTCCGCGCATCTGCATCCCGCCGACAGTCAGCGGCTGGTGCGCGCCTTGGAGGTGTGGGACGCGACGGGTGAGAGCATTCTCGCCTGGCAGCGTCGTGGCCGCCCGGGACTGCTGCAGCAGCCAGACCCTGCGGCTCACCCGGAGGGGGGAGATGCTGAGAGCGATCCTGCCAGCGGGGAGCATGGCGACCGGGACAGCCAGGAGCGAGGTGACCCGGCTCGTAAGGAGCCCGACGTACGGGTCCGTGAGGAGCGAGGCGGCCAAGCCAGGGATACGCGAGGCGACCAAGCCACCCGGGAGGCGATCCCTGCGGCCTGGGGGGAGGGGACCGATCGGGTGATGCAGCGAGACGGGCATCCCCGAGGGCAGCAGCCCGAAGCCGCCGACATCAAGCAAGAGGACCGGGAGGAAGAGAGGCTGCAGTTGGACGAGACCGGAGAGCGATCAAGCATGAAGCAGGACCCGGCGCTCGGCCAGACCCTTATTCATGCGACCCGCATCGTGTTGCGGGGCGATCGAGCGCGCTTGCGGGCGCGGATCGACCGACGCCTCGAAGCGATGGTTGATGAGGGAGCTGTCGGCGAAACGCGCGCCGTGATGGAACGCTTTCCCGGGGCGGGGCTCTTGGTGCACAAGGCGATAGGCGTCGCCGAATTCGCCGCCTATGCGAGGGGCGAATTGAGTCTGGATCAGGCGCTGGTGAAAGCGCAGACGCGCTCTCACCAATACGCAAAGCGACAAGACACATGGTTCCGGAATCAGATGGCTCATTGGCCCGTGCTGGATCCCGATGATGCGGAGGAGCGCCGGCGGTGGCTGAGCGGCTTCGGTCAACACCTTGGCTCCTCATGACACAGGCGTGGAGGCCCGTGGCGCGAGCGACCCTCTATTGCGTCCGGCTTGGCGGCCGTCCAAGCCCGACGCGAAGCGTCTTTCAGGCCGCCGCCCCGGCATCCACATGCTGCTCGCGAGCCTTGATCTCCAAGGACCGGGCGGCATGCCACAGGTCGTAGTCCCGCTGCAGATTGAGCCAGAACTCCGGGCGATTGCGGCATAACCTTGAGAGTTTCAGCGCCATCTCGGGCGTGACCGAGTAGCGCTCTCCGAGAAGGCCGTAGAGCAGGGTCCGGGAGATTTGCAGGCGCCGAGCGACGGCACTCTTCGTCAGACCGATGCCGGGCAAGACTTTTTCCCGGAGAATCGCGCCGGGATGGGGAGGGGGACTATCTTTTTGCGACTTCATGAATCAACTCCTCGCATGATCACAGTGCTCGACAAAACAGGCACCTGCAAAGGTTGCACTGAAACGACTTACACCATTAAAGTGCATGCATGACGTGCTTCGGCACCGATCCGAATCGCGCCATGCAGGCGCTACGTTCACAATTTATATGAAGTAATATTTTATTCCTACAATCTGTGATTGAAAATCCACGGAAATGAATCATGTCCGTATTCATCAGGTGGGCAGGCGCGGATCCTTGCTTGACCAGCTTTGTTTGCCCGGATATGGTCCGCACCCGAAATTAGTGGCTGAAGGCCCCGGATCGATGACGAAGTTCCTTATTGTAGTATGCACGCGCGCGCCCGGTCGGCCACCCAGCTAGGCCGTACCGAAATGCGCGCGCGACAGGGGCCCTCAGCGGCCCCTTTTTCGTTTGGTCGACAAGAGCGTTGTTGAAGTGGAGCGAGACATGACCCAGGAGATGACGGGCGCGGAAATCGTCATCAAGGCGCTGACGGACCAGGGAGTCGAGCATATATTCGGCTATCCCGGCGGCGCGGTTCTGCCCATCTATGATGAATTGTTCCAGCAGGAGAAGCTGCAGCACATTCTTGTTCGCCACGAGCAGGGCGCGGCCCATGCGGCGGAGGGATATGCCCGCTCGACCGGAAAGGTTGGCTGCGTTCTGGTGACCTCCGGCCCCGGAGCCACCAACACGGTAACCGGTCTGACCGATGCGTTGATGGATTCGATTCCCATGGTCGTCCTCACCGGCCAGGTGGCGACCCATCTCATCGGTAATGATGCCTTTCAGGAATGCGACACCGTGGGCATCACGCGTCCCTGCACGAAGCACAATTGGCTGGTGCGCGACGTCAACGACCTCGCCCGTGTCATCCACGAGGCCTTTTACGTCGCCCGCTCGGGCCGTCCCGGCCCCGTCGTGGTGGACATCCCGAAGGACGTGCAATTCGCCAAGGGGCGCTATTCCAGCCCGTCCAACGTCGCTCACAAGACGTACCGGCCGCGCGTGAAGGGCGATTTGTCGAAGATCCGCGAAGCGGTGGACGCCATGGCCTCCGCCAAGCGCCCGATCCTGTATACGGGGGGAGGGGTGATCAATTCCGGCCCCACCGCCAGCCGGCTGTTGCGCGATCTGGCGAAGATGACCGGCTTTCCCGTCACCTCGACCCTGATGGGATTGGGCGCCTATCCCGCCTCCGGTCCGCAATGGCTCGGAATGCTGGGGATGCACGGCACCTATGAGGCCAACATGGCCATGCATGACTGCGACGTGATGGTTTGCATCGGCGCCCGCTTCGACGACCGCATCACCGGTCGCGTCGATGGGTTTTCCCCCGACAGCCTCAAGATCCACATCGACATCGACGCCTCCTCCATCAACAAGAACATTCCCGTCGACATTCCGATCATCGGCGACTGCGCCCATGTGCTTGAGGACATGATCCGGATCTGGAAGTCCAAGGCTGCCGAGACCGACCGCAACGCCCTCAAGGCGTGGTGGTCCGAGATCGATGGCTGGCGGCGCCGCGATTGCCTGAAATACCGGTCCAACGACCAGCTCATCATGCCCCAATACGCCATCGAGCGGCTCTATGCCCTCACGCGCGACAAGGACACCTACATCACCACCGAGGTTGGCCAGCATCAGATGTGGGCGGCCCAGTTCTACCGCTTTGAGGAGCCGAACCGCTGGATGACCAGTGGCGGCCTGGGCACCATGGGCTATGGCTTGCCGGCCGCCGTCGGCGTGCAGACCGCCCACCGGGACGCCTTGGTGATCGACATTGCCGGCGATGCCTCGGTGCTCATGAACATGCAGGAGATGTCGACGGCCATTCAGTACAATTTGCCGATCAAGATCTTCATTCTCAACAACCAATATATGGGCATGGTCCGTCAGTGGCAGGAACTGCTGCACGGCAACCGTCTGTCCCATAGCTATACGGAATCCCTGCCTGATTTCGTGAAGCTGGCGGAAGCCTATGGCTGTCATGGAATCCGAGCCACCAAGCCGGCCGAGCTCGATGACGCGATCCGGGAGATGATGGAGGTCGACAAGCCGGTGCTGTTCGACTGTCGTGTCGCCAGCCTCGCCAATTGCTTCCCCATGATCCCCTCCGGCAAGGCCCATAACGACATGCTGCTGGGTCAGGATGTCGGCGATGATCTCGGCGAGGTCGAGGTCTCCGACGAAGGCAAGATGATGGTCTGATGGGAAGCCGGGAGAAGAACATGCTGAAGATCGCAGACCAACTTGAGCGCCACACCATCTCGGTGCTGGTCGACAACGAGCCCGGCGTGCTCGCCCGCGTGATCGGGCTTTTCGCGGGCCGCGGCTACAATATCGACAGCCTCACTGTCTCCGAGACGGAACATGCAGCCCACGTGTCGCGGATTACCATCGTGACCACGGGCACCCCCATGGTCATCGAGCAGATCAAGGCGCAGCTCGAGCGTCTCGTGCCCATTCATTCGGTGGCCGATCTGACCGTGACCGGCAACGCCGTCGAGCGCGAGCTCGCATTGATCAAGGTCGCCGGCAAGGGGGAGAAGCGGGTCGAGGCTCTGCGCCTCGGCGATGCCTTCCGCGCCCAGATCGTGGATGCCACGACTGAATCTTTCATTTTCGAGCTGACCGGCCGCACCAGCAAGATCGATCAGTTCATCTCCCTCATGCAGCCTTTGGGTCTTGTGGAAGTGGCTCGCACGGGCGTCGCCGCGATCGCTCGCGGGCCCGAGGGAATGAAGATTTAGCCAAGCGGCGTCGATAAATGCGGATGGTGCTTGTCACCGCCTCAGCCGGCGCTATTGTCCGCGGCGAATTATTCAAGGGGCGCCGCTGCAGGCGGCGGTTTGAGATCAGGAAGGAAAGTCTATGCGTGTATACTACGATAGGGATGCCGACGTTAATCTGGTGAAGGGCAAGAAGGTGGCCGTCGTCGGCTATGGCAGCCAGGGCCATGCTCATACGCTTAATCTCCGCGACAGCGGCGTCAAGAATGTAGCCGTGGCCCTCCGCGAAGGCTCCGCTTCGGCGCAGAAGGCAAAGAATGCCGGCATCGAGGTGCTCAGCGTGGCCGATGCCGCGAAATGGGCCGATGTCATCATGATGCTGACCCCCGATGAGCTCCAGGGCGACATCTATCGCGATCATCTTCATGCCAACATGAAGGAAGGCGCAGCCCTGCTCTTCGCCCACGGCCTGAACATCCATTTCAACCTGATCGAGCCGCGCAAGGACATCGACGTCTTGATGGTGGCCCCTAAGGGTCCCGGCCACACGGTGCGCTCCGAATATGAGCGCGGCGCCGGCGTGCCGTGCCTGATCGCCATCCATCAGGATAGCTCCGGCAACGCCCATGATCTCGGCCTTTCCTATGCCTCCGCCATCGGTGGCGGCCGCGCCGGCATCATCGAGACGACCTTTAAGGAAGAATGCGAAACCGATCTGTTCGGCGAGCAGTCCGTGCTCTGCGGCGGCTTGGTCGAGCTGATCCGGGCAGGCTTCGAAACCCTGGTGGAAGCTGGCTACGCGCCCGAAATGGCATATTTCGAATGCCTCCACGAAGTGAAGCTCATCGTCGACCTCATCTATGAGGGCGGCATCGCCAATATGAACTACTCGATCTCCAACACCGCCGAATATGGTGAATATGTCACCGGCCCCCGCATCATCACTCCTGAGACCAAGGCGGAGATGAAGCGCGTGCTCAACGACATCCAATCCGGCCGGTTCACCCGCGACTGGATGCTCGAGAACAAGGTTGGCCAGACCTCCTTCAAGGCGACCCGCGCCAAAGTGGCCGCCCATCCGATCGAAGAGGTCGGCGAGCGGCTCCGCGCCATGATGCCTTGGATCAAGGACAAGGCGCTGGTCGACAAGTCCCGCAACTAGGCTGTTACGGGCCGGGCAGGACCCGGCCCTTTTTTCTGAGTGCAAGTCCCTGCTGCGAGGAGATGACCATGGTGAAGGCGATCAGGATACAGGCGACCGGGGGTCCGGAGGTTCTCACCTATGGCGACGTCGAGCTTGCCGGCCCCGGCAAGGGCGAGGTCCAGCTCCGCCACACGGCGGTGGGGTTGAATTTCATCGATGTCTATCATCGCACCGGCCTTTATCCGGTACCCTTGCCCTTCACACCCGGCTTGGAGGCTGCAGGCGTGGTGACGGCCCTCGGCGAAGGGGTGACGGCGCTGAAGGTGGGAGACCGGGTGGCCTATGGCACGGGTCCCCTTGGCGCCTATAGCGAAAGCCGCAATGCTCCGGCCAATCGACTGATCAAGCTGCCGGATGAGATCGCTGATGAGACGGCCGCGGCCATGATGCTGAAGGGGCTGACCGTCCGCTATCTTCTGCGCCAGACCTATAAGGTTCAGCCCGGCGATACCATCCTGTTTCACGCCGCAGCCGGCGGCGTCGGCCTGATCGCCTGCCAATGGGCCAATGCCCTGGGCGCGACCGTCATCGGCACGGTTGGATCGGAGGAGAAGGCCGAGCTGGCCCGGGCCCATGGCTGCCACCACACGATCAACTATGCCAAGGAAGATGTCGCCAAGCGGGTCCGCGAGCTGACCGATGGCGCCGGCGTGCCCGTGGTCTATGATTCCGTGGGCCAGTCGACCATGCTGGCCTCCCTCGACTCACTCGCGCCGAGGGGCCTGTTCGTGTCCTTCGGAAATGCCTCAGGACCGATCAAGAATTTCGATCTCGCCCTGTTGAACGCCCGCGGCTCCCTGTTTGCCACCCGTCCGTCCCTCGTGGGCTACACGTCCAAGGACGAGGAGTTGAAGGAGGGCGCTGAGGATCTTCTCGCCATGGTGACCAGCGGCAAGGTCAAGATCGAGATCAACCAGCGCTATCCCCTGGCCGACGTCGCCCAGGCCCACCGCAACCTTGAGGCTCGCAAGACCACGGGCGCCAGCATCCTTCTGCCCTGAGACCATGGCCACCTAGAGGGCGGGGCATTGCTCCGGCTTCTGTGTGGCCAGCTGCTTCCAGGCGGCTGAACAGGAGACACTGGAGCAGACCGTTTGTGCGACCATGGACGCGGGCAGCGCATGGGCGAGGTCAAGAGGCGCGCCGGTCGTCTTGTCCGACAGCGTGCTGACGACCATCCCGATCAATTCCCCCCGGTCGTTGAAGACGGGGCCGCCCGATTCCCCCCGCCGCGTCGAGAGCTTAAGCACCATGGCGTCGGGATAGCCGAATTTGGCGTAGGTCACCGGCCGCTCGAAATGCAGCGCCGCGAGTTCGCCGGTGCGCGCGATATCGCCCTCGGCCCTGGGTTTTCCCAGCGAGAAGACGGGCTCCCCGGGGCGCAGGCATCGGGCGGAGGCCGGTTGCACCGAGGCGTTGCCGGTCATGTCCTTGAGCTTGATGACGGCGACGTCGGGTGAATAGGACAGCGCCACCACATTTCCCTGGTAGATGCGCCCATCGGGTCCTCTGGCCTCGACCATCCAGCCTTTCTCGATCCCCACATGGCCTGCCGTGACGACGGTGCCTTGGTCATCGATGAGGAATCCGCTGCCGGAAGCCACGGCTTCGGACAGGGAATCGTCGCGCAGTTGCTTGCGTCCGGGTGAATTGTGGACCACGAGCGTGACATAGGTGGCACTCGTCTGGTCGACGAGATGCTGAATCGACCCGGCGATCTGCGCGGATGCCGGCGTCGGCGTCGCGGCGATGTTGATGACGCGCGGGTTGGTGACTTGCGATGTGACGCAACCGGTCAGAGCCATGGCAGAGAGAACCATTACGGCTAACCGCTTCATGCTTCATTTCCCCTTAAAAGCGCCGCAAGGGGCGCAAGCTCCCTCTCATATCGCTTCCACTTCCCGATCGAGCTCGCATTGATGGGCTGGCGAACTTGCCAGACGCTTGCTGTATCGATCGGCCGCTCGAGGCGCTCGGTCTGCAGGCAGTCTTCGTTCCACTCGAGCCCGATATAACGAACCAGATCCCGGGCGAAGGGAGCGGGGTCGCTGACCAGCGTCTCATACTGGACCTGATGAATGCTTACCGGCGAGGTCGACATCCAGTGTGCCATCATCCGCTCATGCAGGCGATAGGCGTGGGCGAAGGCGTTCAAATCCGTGGCAAATGTTAGCTCGAGCTCGAAATTCTGCTCAAAGCACGACAGCCCGTTATCCATCGGGTCGCGTTTACAATAGACGATCCGCGCCCGGGGAAACAGCCAGGCGATGAGGCCGATGAACATGTAGTTGCCGGGCGCCTTGTTGGTCGCGAAGCGCTTTTCCGGTGCCTCGCTCCGCATCGCGGTCAGCAATGTGGAGCCTGTCCGCTCCGCCCATTCGCTGTCCATCAGTCCGGCGAATTCCGGGTATCCGTTCATCCGTGCCGCGATTTTCGTGAGATCGTTTCGCTCGCCCCCGGCATGCACCTCCGGATAGGCCGCGAGGATCTGCTCCACCAGGGTCGTGCCGGACCGCGGCATGCCGAGAATGAAGATCGGCCCATCCTCATGCAGCCCCTCGCTCGCGCGAGTCTCGAAGAACGCGCTGTCGAACGTTGCAATCACCCGATCCGCCAACTGGTCGTGGTAATCGGCATTGTAGGGCTTCATGCTCGCCCTCAACGCATTGGCTTGGGAAAGTGCTGCGAAGGCGTCGCGGTATTCGCCCTGGCGGTCGAGCAGCGAATAAAGCGAAAAACCCGCCGTCGCGCGCTCCTTCGTGCCCTGGCTGCGGTCGTTCAGGATCCGCTTCACGGCCGGGATCGCGTCCGCCCCGAGGCGGCGCATCGTGGCCAGGCGTTGATAGCTGGTGGTGTGGTCGGGAGCGATGCTGAGAATGGTCCGGGCGACGGCCTCCGCTTCCGCGAAGGCGCCTTTCCGCTGCAGCATGGTCGCCTTCACATTCAGGGCTGTCACGCAGCGACCATCCTGGCTGAGGGCGTCTTCGGCCAGGGCGGCGGCCTCCTCGCGCCTGCGCAGTTGCAGCAGGACATCAGCCCAGATCCCGAGCATGGCGGGCGGCAGCGCTGCTTTGGAGATTTCGCTGAAGACCCGGTCGGCCTCCTCGGCCTGGTCATTATCCGCCAACAATGCGGCAAGGTTGGTCATCGCATTGGTGTGCCCGGGCTGGGCGGCCATGGCGCGACGGAAAGCCTGCTCCGCATCCTTTTGATGCCCGCTCTCTTCGAGCACGATGCCGAGATAGTTGAGGATATCGGGATCCTGCGGCGACAGCTCATGGGCCCGCACGAGAACGGGCAGGGCATCTCCGCGCCGACCCAACAGGTGCAGACATTCCCCGAGGCCGAACTGTGCATCAGCGTGAGGGGGCGAGACCGCGACAACTTTCCGGTAGTGCCGCTCCGCCACGGCCAGCAGGCCCGCCTGGCGTGCCAGTTCGGCGAGGTTGAAGTGAACGTCGACATCGTTCGGTGCGAGCTTCAGCGCCCTTTCCAGCAGCCGCTTTGCGGCGGCGGCATCCCCAGCCTGGGCTTCGAAGACTCCGGCTTCCGTCAGCAGGGAAGCGCTCCGCCCCTCCTGGGTCAGGGCCGCCTTATAGGCATTCCGGGCAGCGACGGTGTCGCCGCGTCGGGCCAGGGCGCGGGCCTGATCAATATGGGCTGTCGACGAATTCAAGGCGGTCATGGTGGCGGGCTAGGATCCTTCGGCTTCGACGCAACGCGAGCAGTGGATATAGCAAGATCCCCCGGAAGGCTCCAGCCTCCTATGGTGCAGGCGCAATATGCCGGGCGAGTGGTGCAAAAGAGCATTCTCGATCATCTGTCCCCCCAAAAAAAGAGCCGGCCCGAAAATCGGACCGGCTCCAGAACAGAGTGTGAGAACGAGGCTTGGATCAGAAGTAGAACCAGGCACCGAACTGAGCGCGGACCGCATCGTCCTTGTGAACGTCCACGCCGACCACGTCACCGGCGATGTCGATGTCCTGGCTCTGCCACTTGCGCTCGCCCCACATGACTTCCCAGCCCAGCTTAAGTTGCTCGACCGGCTGCCACATGACGTTGGCATGCGCCGTCATCAGGTAACGGTTGCCGTTCTCCACCAGCGACTTCTCGATGTCGTTGCTGTTGTTCTTCGTATAACCCCAGCCGAGATTGATCGATGTAGTGTCCGTGACATTGAAGATCAGGCCGGCGAAGACGCCCAGTGTCTCAACGAGATGGATATTGTCGCCATCGGTGAAGGCGCCGAACGGTGCGGCGAAGACGAAGCCGCCGATACCGTTGCCATACATGACGCCGGTGGTGACCGTCGCGATGTCTGCCAGATTGATGTTGGCGTTACCCTGCACGCCCCAGCCGAACTTCGTGTCCGATTCGCCGCCGAGGGCGCTGTCGGTGTGGTAGGGGAGCAGAACGCCCGAAGCGCCGAACTGGTGGCCACCGGGAGCGTCGAACTGCCAGCGGGCCGTGAAGTTCGGAATGCTGTCGGAAGCATTGCCGGCCGCGGAATAGACGGCACCGCTCTGCGACACCAGCATCGAGCTGCGATGGCCGTCGCCAGTGGGATCTTCCACCGCGACCGCGAAGGTATTGCCGCCCATCGTGTAGCTCAGGCGCACCTGAGCGGTACGGTTGAAACCGATCTGGCCCACGTCACCCGCGAAGTCCACGGTCGAGATGCCGGTGAACATGGACATGAAGTTTGTCCAGTATTGGCCGACGCCGAGCGTCCAGTTCGGGGTCATGTCCCACTCGCCCCAGGCATGACGGAGGCGGAAATCGGTGCCGCCGAAGGGGCCACCCGAGAAGAAGTCGCCTTCGATCAAGGTCCTGATCTGGCCCACGGCCGTATCCGACTTTGACTTGATCGCGAAGCGGGATTCTCTGGCGCCCAGGCGAACGTGATCCTGCTTGCCGTTTCCGTTCAGCGAGGTCGTCAAGCTGAATGCGTCACCCAGATCCTCGTCGAAGTCATAGATCACGTCACCCTTCACATAGCCGGAGACGGTGACTTCGTGGACGGGAGCCGGCAGATCCGCTGAGGGCGTGATCGCGACGGTGAAGCCACCGCTGTTCGGCATCCGGTCGCGCGGCCGTTCGGTGTTCCAGTCGGCCGTAGCCTCGCTGCCCCTCTGGAACGTGATCCAGCTTGCGCCTTCCGGCAGGGCTGGGTTGGCGGGCTGGGCTTCCAGATTATTGACCTGGGCCTGCAGTTGCTCCAACTGAGCCTTCAAAGCGGAGAGTTCGTCAGCGTGACCCGCAGCTCCCATGGCCGACAGAGCGACCCCCGTTAGCAAAACTCGGCTGAGCCAAGCTGTCTTCATACCCTCTCTCCCTAACCAAACATCGGGTGCCCCGTGAAGCACCCCCCCGCTAATTGGGAAAAGCTACTCATAGCCGGGGTCGAGGGGAAGAAATCTTGCGGGTTTCCTAGGCTTGAGCCCTAGAAACTCCCCGTCTGTGTTTTTGTAGCAACACTGTGAAGCACTGCTTTATCATGCTGTCACAAGGGAAAATAATATAACATTATCAGTGCATTACAAATTTTGTTAAAGTGTTTCACGCACCATTTGGCAGATTGGACGGGCGTGCAAAACTACGTGTGCTCCAATCGTAAAGCGGGCGCGAATTCCATGAATCGCAGACGAATCAACGACTTCCGATACTTTCGTCGAAGAGCGAGGCAGCACTCGGATGACTGCTACCTCGTGACTTTCAGGCGGCTTCGCCGCGTTTCCGGGCCCGGGTATCGAAGAAGAGCGCCTGGCTGATCATCGCTTTCACCATGTCCGCCTGGAACGGTTTGGTGATGAGGAACGTCGGCTCCGGGCGATCCCCGGTGAGCAGTCGCTCGGGATAGGCGGTGATGAAGATGACGGGGACCTCCAGGTCGCCGAGAATTTCGTTGACGGCCTCGAGCCCTGAACTGCCGTCAGCCAGCTGGATGTCGGCGAGGATCAGCCCGGGATTCTGCGTCCGCACGGCGTGCACCGCCTCTGAATGCGTGCGCGCGATGCCTGAGACCTTGTGGCCGAGACCCTCTACGAGCGCCTCGAGATCCATCGCGATGATGGGCTCGTCCTCGATGATGAGGATATCAGTCGCGACCTGTTCCGCGATTTCGCGCCCGGCTTGGTCGATCAGTTGGTCGAGCTCCTTGGCCGAAACATTGAGGATGACGCGGGCCTCCTCTGGCGAGAAGCCTTCGACCGCCGTGAGCAGGAAGGCCTGCCGCGGCCGCGGTGCCAGTCGTTCCAGCCGCCGTTCCGCCTGGCCCGTCACACTCGTCGGAGGGGCTTCTTCCCGCTGATTGACATCCAGGGATTCCCAGATGCGCAGGAAGATGCTGAAGAGCGAGACTTTCGCATCATCGATCTCGTCGAAGGACGGAGGGTCGGCGATGATGGCTTCCAGGGTTGCAGCGACATAGGCGTCCCCGCTGGCTTGATTGCCGCACAATGCACGGGCAAAGCGTCGGAGATAGGGAATGTTGGGTGCAACTCGTTCGGAAAGCGACATCTGTTTCCTCTTCGCGCGGAGCGTCGCGCCGCTCATATACGGATCGGTGGAATGCCTATCATGGCATTGCTGAAACGGATCGTTCTAGAAAAAGTTCCATCACATTGGAACCGGATGTCGAGGATTGCGTTTAGCCCTTCGGTTCCGGTCGATTTATTGATGGGCGATTCCGGCAGTCAGGGTTTACTCCATGCTTCAAGTGAGCAGGAAGCGGCAATGGGCGACGAATGTGAATATTGAAGATCGGGACGACGAAAAGGGTTTTGATGGGCATCAGGACAATTTCGCACCACGCAAGGGTGAAGCACAGGGCTTGGACAACAAGATCCAGGAGCGTCTCGGCCGCCAGCTGAAGGCGCTGTATGACGATGTTGTGAAGCAACCCGTGCCCGACAAGTTGCTGAGTCTCATGGCGCAGCTTGAACAGGCGAAAGGTCCGGACGGTAAATGAGCGTATCCGGCAGCCTGCGCAGTTCTCTGATCGCGCAGATACCCAATCTTCGTGCCTTCGCCTATTCCCTCTGCGGAAACAGCGATGAGGCGGACGACTTGGTCCAGGAGACGCTGATGCGATCCTGGGCGAATATCAAGAGCTTCCAGGAAGGCACCAATCTGCGCGCCTGGCTGTTCACCATCCTTCGCAACGCCTTCTATTCGGAGCGTCGTCGACGTCGCAACGAGGTCGACAATGGGGATGGCGAGGCCGAGGCGCGCCTGGTCGATATCCCGCGCCAGGACAGTCACATGGACTTCCAGGATTTTCGCTCCGCCCTTGCCGATCTGCCCGAGGAGCAGCGCGAGGCGCTGATTCTGGTGGGAGCCTCCGGCTTTTCCTACGAAGAGGCAGCGGAGATCTGCGGCTGCCGCACGGGTACTGTGAAAAGCCGTGTGAGCCGCGCCCGCCGCAGGCTTATCGAGCTTCTGGATGTCGAGGCCGCGACCGAATTCGGCAATAATCCTGCCGATGAAGCTGTGCTGGGTCTTACGGCGAAAACCGCGGCCCGGAAATAGCGCCAGGCCATCATCCGGTGAGGGGAACCTCGATGGTGATGACCAAGCCGGCGGGATCGAAGTCCGATCGCAGTGTGCCTCGCAATTGTCGCTCCACGATCATTCTCAGCAGCTTCGATCCGAAGCCGCGGCGTGTTGGCGGCTGGACTGCGGGCCCACAGCCTTCTGTCCAGACGATGATGAGCGTCGGCTGACCTTCGAAGCGGACATGCCAGCTCACGTTTAGCCGCCCGCGCGCCTCGGAGAGACAGCCATATTTCGAGGCATTCGTCGCCAGTTCATAGAACACCAGGGTCAGGGCGAAGGCCTCGTCCCCCGGAAGCTGCACTTCGCTGCCGATGAGCTCCACCTGGTCGGTGAAGGCCTCCAACGCGTCCTTGATCAAGGGCGCCAGGTAGGTCGGCTTCCAGCCGCTGTCCGAAATCAGCGAATGAGCCCGCGCCAAAGCGTGCACCCTTGCGGGATATTTTTCGCGCAGTTCCTCGATGTCGTCCGTGCCCATCGAGGTTTGGTTGAACAGGGCGATCAACTGCGCGAAGACGTTGCCCACCCGATGCCGCAGTTCGCGGATGAGCAGGGTCTGCCGGTTCTGCGCCGCCTGGCGTTCGAGCGTCATGGCGATGATATTGGCGACCGACTGGAGGAAGCTGCTTTCGCTGTCCGAGAAGCGGCGGGGGTTCGCGAAATAGGCGCCGATCATTCCGAAGGACAGCTGCGAATCCTCGCTTGCGATGATCGCGGTCAAGCCGCTTCCGACTGTCCGCCCGCCGAAGAGCGCCGTGTCGTCGAAACGGCCGTCGGTCGTGAGATCGGCGAACATCTCCCCCTGTCCTGAGCTGAGGACGTGTGCCGCATGGGTTCCTGTGGCGGGAAAGGGACGCCGGTCGGAACGAGCTCCGGTCCAGCCACCTCTGGCTCTGATCCGAAGCATCGAGCGATCTCCCGCGAATTCGAAGATCTTGCAGACCTCCACCTCCAGATTGGCGACGACCGTCTCGCAGGCGTTTGCGAGGAAGGCGTCGATGTCCGAGGAGTTGATGGCTGCCTGGCCCAGACGCGAGATCGCCTCCTGCTTGCTGACGGCGCGCTGCAGCTCCAACTCGGCTGCTTTCCTCTCCGTGATGTCTTGACAGACGCCGGTCATCCCAACGAGTTCGCGGTCCTCGAAGACCGGATCGCCGCGGGCGGCGAGCCAGCGGATCGCCCGTTCGGGTCCGACGAAGACACGGAACTCCACCTCGTAGCGACCGGCGCTGGACATCGCCGTCCGGATGGCGGCGAAGATTGTGTCCCGGTCGCCCGGATGCACATCGCTCCTCAAGTCGCCCATCAAGCCCCGCAGCGGGCCGGGCTCGGCACCCCGCATGCGGCGGAGATTGGGAGACCAATAGACGCGCCGCGCTTTGAAGTCCCACCACCATACGCCCACACCGCCGGCCTCGACGGCGGCGACATAGCGGTCGTCCGGGATCCAGGCTTCGGGCTGCAGTGGCGAGGTGCTCATCCCATGCGGCTTCCCATTCGGACGTGGATGATCGGCACTTTCCATTGCCCACCTTAGCGCCGAGTGTCGCGGCAGGCACCAAAATCATGCTAGCTTGGCTCTTCGGCGCCCAAGACGTCGCCGGCCTCCGATGATGAAGCCGCCGATCGTGCTCACAATTCCATCGAATGGGACGGGATCGACGTGGAACTGCGCATCTTGAGCATCACCATAGCGCGCGACTGGCAACAGCTTTACGAGCAGTTCTGGGCGCCCGAGGCGTTCCCTCTCTGGGCGAGTGGCCTGACTGGCTCCGAGTTGCGCCGGGATGGAGACGCCTGGATCGCGACCGGCCCCAACGGGCCTGTGCGTCTTCGCTTCACGGCTCACAATGCATTCGGCATCATGGACCATTACGTCGAGTTGGGCGATGGCGGCGAAATCTATGTGCCTTTGCGGATCATCCCGAACGGGGACGGCGCGGAGGTGATCTTCGTCCTCTATCGTCAGCCCGGCATGTCGGCGGAGCAATTCGCTGCCGATGCCGAATGGGTGGCCCGCGACCTGGAAGCCTTGAGGCGCCTGGCCGCCTGACGACGCTCACTCCGCCCCGGCGGCGAGCACCGTGACGTCGCCAAAGCCGCGGTCGCGCAGCAGGCGGGCGGCCTTGAAGGCCCGCACCCCGGTCCGGCAGCACAGGACCAGCCGCGCATCCCGGGGAAACTCGGCACCCGCGATATCCGCCGGCAGGATCCGGCGCGCACCCGCGACCGCGGGCACGGGCGCCTCGATCTCGTCGCGCAGTTCGATGATGAGGTCCGTCGGCCTGAGTTGCGAGCGCGAGACAAATCCCGGCGCCGTCGAGACGGGCTCCTCGGCGCCCAGGAACTGGAAGCCGCCGAAGCTCATGGTCTTGAGGTCGAGCGAGATCAGCCGGCCCAGCGGCGAGGGTGCATGGCCGAGCAGGATCTGAAGCGCCACATGCGCCTGCAGCGAGCCGATCGTCCCCACCGCGCTGCCCATGACGCCATTCTCGGCGCATGAGCCGATGCTGGACGGCATGTCCGGGAACACGGCTCGATAGGAGGGCGCGCCGCCACAGAACGCCCCCACATAGCCGCGCTGCTCCAGCACCGAGGCCGAGACCAGGGGTACGCCGGCCGCAAAACAGGCGTCACTGAGGATATAGGTGACGGCGAGACTGTCGGCGGCATCCGCCACCAGGGTGATGTCCGCGAGTAGGTCCGTCACGGTCTCCGGTGTCAGCGCCGTCACATGCGCTTTGACCGTGATCTCCGGATTATAGCCAAGGATCCGGTCGCGGGCAGCAAGGGCTTTGGGCGCACCGAGATCCGCCATCGAGAACAAGGGCTGCCGATGCAGATTGCTGATCTCGACGCGGTCGTGATCCACGATGACGAGCCGGCCGACGCCGGCACCGGCCAGGGCCGGCAGCACATGCGAGCCGAGGCCGCCGGCCCCGATCACCAGGACGTTCGCCGCTCCGAGGCGGGTTTGACCATCGGTTCCGATCTCGGGCAGCACGGTTTGGCGCATATAGCGGTTCATGCTGCCGCCCGCGTTGCCGCGACCCAGTCCCGTGTGCGGCCTTCCGGGTCGTCATGGCGGAGGATGTCCGTCACCACGGCGGCGCTGTCGGCTCCGGCCTTCAGAACCTGTTGCGCCCGCTCGGGCGTCAGGCCGCCAATGGCGACAAGCGGGATCGGCCCGATCCGTCGCTTCCAGATCGCGAGCTTGTCCAGCCCCTGTGGCGCCCAGGCCATCTGCTTGAGCACGGTGGGAAAGATGGGACCCAGCGCGATGTAATCGGGCGCTAGGCGTAAGGCCCGCTCGAGCTCGGCGTCGTCATGGGTACTGATCCCGACGCGCACGCCTGCGCGCTTCAGGGCGCCCAGATCGGCCGTATCGAGATCGCCCTGGCCGAGATGCACGAAATCGCAACCAGCATCGATCGCCTCGCGCCAGAAGTCATTTACGATCAGCTGCGCGCCGGCCGCCTGGCACAGCTCTTTCGCCGTCGCGATCTGGCGCAGGAGCGAAGCCTCATCCGCGTCCTTCACCCTGAGCTGGACGAGACGGACGCCCATGGGCAGGAGCCGCGGGAGCCATCCTGCATCGTCGATGATGAGATAGAAGGGATCCAGCACCGTCAGCTCCGGAACGCTGTGCCGAGCATGGGGGTCGAGGCGGCTGCCATCTCCCGCACCTCGATCGGATCGGCTTGGAAGCCGGCATGGCCCGCCTCGACGGCCAGCGCGAAGGCCGCGGCCATGGCGGCAGGATCGCCCGCCTTCGCCACGGCCGTATTGAGCAAGACGGCGTCGAAGCCGAGTTCCATCGCCTGCGCCGCGTGCGAGGGCAGTCCGAGCCCTGCATCGATCACGAGGGGGAGGTCGGGAAACCGGGCCCTCAGCGAGCGCAGCGCATAGACATTGTTGAGCCCGCGTCCCGAGCCGATCGGCGAGCCCCAGGGCATGAGCACTTCGCAGCCGGCGTCCAGGAGCCTGTCGGCGACGCTGAGGTCTTCCGTCGTATAGGGAAACACCTGAAAGCCCTCGTCAGTGAGCAGCTTTGCCGCCTCCACCAGGCCGAACACGTCCGGCTGCAGCGTGTCGTCGTCGCGGATCACCTCGAGCTTGATCCACGGCGTGCCGAACACCTCCCGGGCCATATGCGCCGTGGTCACGGCCTCCTTGGCCGAATGACAGCCGGCCGTATTCGGCAGGACGCGCACGCCCAGGCCGCGGATCAGTGTCCAGAAATCATGGCCCGCGCGTTGGTTCGAGGCCTCCCGGCGCAACGAGACCGTCACCACCTCGCAAGCCGAGCGCCGCACCGCCTCCGCCAGGATGGCGGGGGAGGGATACTGCGCCGTGCCGAGGAACAGGCGGGATTTGAGCTCCGTCCCATAGACCTTCATGGATTTAGCCCCCTTGCATCGGCGTCAGCACCTCGACGCGGTCGCCGGCGGCCAGTTCCAGGTCCGCGCGTTGCCCCATGGGCACGAAGGCTTCGTTGACGGCAGTGGCAACGACGACCTCTCCATAGCCCAGCTCGAGCAGCAGGCCGGCAAGATCGGTGCTCGTGACTTCACGCGCGTCGCCGTTGATCGTGATCTTCATCCATGACCTCTGGGAAGGAAGCGTTGTCGAGGATCACGGCCGCCGCCATCCGCGCCAGGGCAGGCGCCAGCAGGAAGCCGTGGCGATAGAGTCCGTTGACGAACACGGTCCGGTCGCGCACCCGGATCCGGGGCAGATTGTCCGGGAAGGCTGGCCGTGCATCGGTGCCGATCTCTAGGATTTCTGCCTCTGCGAAGGCCGGATGCAGGGCATAGGCGCTGTTCAACATCTCGACGAGCGAGCGCGCGGTGATCGTCTGCCGGTCGCTGCTTTCGATCATCGTGGCACCCAGCATGAACACCCCGTCACCCCGCGGCACCACATAGAAGGGAATGCGCGGATGCAGCAGCCGCACCGGGCGGGAAAGCTGCATCTCGGGGCAGCGGACCAGCAGCATCTCGCCCTTCACCCCGCGCAGATCGCCCAACACGTCACGGGCGGCGAGCCCGCGGCAATCGACCAGCCAGTCCGAGCCTGAACGTCGGCTGAGCCCGTCGGTGTCGAGATGGATCGGCACTCCGAGGGCGTGCAGCCGCGCCGCCAGCACCTGCACGGCACGGCGCGGGTCGAGATGGCTCTCGTCGCGGAAGAACAGGGCCCGCGAAAAGCGGCCTGCCAAGGCCGGCTCGATCTTGGCGATCTCGTCGGGACTGAGTGTCTCGAAGGCGCTGGTGCGGCGGCCGAAGCGGTCGAGTTCGGCGGCATCCCGCCGCTGCGCCACGACGAGGGTGCCGTGCGGGACGACGTCCGGCATGATCCGCGGCCAATAGTCCAGCGCCTCGCGCCCCAGCGACAGCACCAGCGGTTCGGCGCTTTCGCGTTCGCACCACGGCGCCAGCATGCCGCCCGCATAGCGCGAGCAAGAGGCGAGACCGAGGCTCGCGCCCCGCTCCACGACTTCGACGGCGGCGCCGCGCTCCGCGAGAGCGAGGGCGGTCGTCAGTCCGGCAACGCCTGCGCCGATCACAGTGATGGTCGTCATGGTCCACACTCCGCCCGATGGGACGATGTCGAACTGGAGGGGGATGAGACGCCGAGGCAAGATCCATCCCTTCGCCAGCTTGACCTGGATCAGGTTCGAAGGGTCGCCATGTCGCGCTCGAAAGCGCCAATGGCCTCTCAGCCCCTGACGGGACTCCCCTTGGATGGCCCGTGATACGCCGACCGAGCCCGTCCCGTCAAATGGTGTCCGGAGGCGCCTACTGCAAGCATGGTGGTGCAAGCTTGCTTCAGCTGCGCGGGAGAACTTCCCCGATCAGATCGTACTCTTCGCTGTCGATGACGCGGACGCGGTGGATGGATCCGACTTCGAGGTCCGGCTCGCCGGGCAGGAAGATATTCCCGTCGATCTCCGGTGCATCCCAGATGGTCCGGCCCACCGCTTCTTCCATCTCGTCATCGATCGAATCGATGATGACGTCAATCTCGCGTCCCACCTTGGCGCGCATGACGGCGCCGCTGATCTCGGCTTGGGCGGCCATGAAGCGGTGCCAGCGTTCTTCCTTCACCTCCTCGGCCACGATCCCGGGCAGCATGTTCGCCGTGGCGCCGTCGACGGGTTCGTATTTGAAGCAGCCGACCCGTTCGAGCCGGGCCTCCTTCATCCAGTCCAGCAGGAACTCGAAATCCTCCTCCGTCTCGCCGGGAAACCCGACGATGAAGGTCGAGCGGATCGCCAGGTCGGGGCAGATCTTGCGCCAGGCCTGCAGGCGCTCCAGCACCTTCACCTGGTTCGCCGGCCGGCGCATGTCCTTGAGGACCGTGGGGCTGGCATGTTGGAACGGAATGTCGAGATAGGGCAGGATCTTGCCGTCCGCCATCAGCGGGATCAGCCCGTCCACATGCGGATAGGGATAGACGTAATGCAGCCGGACCCAGGCGCCGAGTTCCCCCAGGGCGGTCGCCAGCGGCACGATCTTGGCCTCGAGTTCGCGTCCGCGGAACTTGCTCGTCGCATATTTGAGGTCGAGGCCGTAGGCGCTGGTGTCCTGCGAGATCACCAGCAGCTCCTTCACCCCGGCGCGCACCAGCTGCTCGGCCTCATACATGACATTCGCCGCCGGCCGGCTTTTCAGATCGCCGCGCAGGCTGGGGATGATGCAGAACGAGCAGCGGTTGTTGCAGCCCTCCGAGATCTTCAGATAGGCATAATGCCGCGGTGTCAGGCGCAGCCCCTCGGCCGGGACCAGATCGACATAGGGGTCATGGACCGGCGGCACGGCCTCGTGCACTGCATGGACCACCGCCTCATATTGGTGCGGCCCCGTGATCGCCAGCACTTGCGGATGCGCATCCCGGATCCGCTCGGCCTCGACCCCCATGCAGCCGGTGACGATCACCCGTCCGTTTTCGGCGATCGCCTCCCCGATGGCGGCGAGCGATTCTGCCTTCGCGCTGTCCAGGAAGCCGCAGGTATTGACGATCACCACGTCCGCCCCGCCGTAATCGGGCGAGATGGCATAGCCCCCGGCGCGCAGCTGCGACAGGATCCGCTCGCTGTCCACGAGGGCCTTTGGGCAGCCGAGGCTGACCATCCCCACGGTCGGGGTGGCACGGATGTCGGTCTTCAATGTCAAGATGGATCCTTCACCGGCGTCCGCGCTCTTTAGAGCATTTCCGCGTTCAAACAAGAGGCGATGGCGCGCTTCCCAGCCATTCCTGGCAGAACAGATGCTCTTCCGGCGCGAATACCCCGATCGCATTGGAGAAGCCGTGCAGCATATGCTCGCCCATGGGCCGCCAGCAGCCTTCCAGGCAATTCTTGAATTCCTCGCTCGCCAGAATGGGTTCGCCCAGCGCTTTGCACAGCTGCTCCAGCCGTGCCACTTCGTTGACGGCGGCACCGAACACCGAGAAGGTCAGCCGCTCCGGCACGCCCACATTGCCAAACATGACGTCGCCCATATGCAGGCCGATGACGCAGTCCAGTTCCGACAGGCCCTGCCGGACCCGCTCTTCGTTCTTGCGCATGAGGTCCATGCGCGCCCCGATCGCCGCCCGCAAGGCCGCATCGCAGCCCTGGGAGCCGTTGATCGGGAAAATCGCCAGCACGGCATCTCCGATGAAGCTGAGCACCTCGCCGCCCGCCTCGATCACCGCATTGGCGACGACGTCGAAATAGGCGTTCAGCGTATCGATATAGTCCTGCCGCGACAGCAGATCGGCGAGCCGGGTCGATCCGCGCATATCCGCATACCAGATCGCTGCATTGATGGTCTCGCCGTCGCCGCGCTTGATCTGGCCGGACAACACGCGCTCTCCGGCCTGCCCCCCGAGATAGGTTTTCACCACGATGGTGGTGAGCCGGGTCCGCACCGCCATCTTGCAGGCCACCGCCAGGCGCCGCTGGATGCGCTTCAACGCCAGCATCTCGGCGTCCGTGAAGATCCTGTCCGACGCCCAGGAGCCGAACATGCCGCGCATGTCCTCTTCGCCCACATCCTGGAAGGGGACCAGGAAGGCGTAATAATCGACAGCTCCCAGGGCGATCAGGTCCTTGAAGACCGTGAACTCGTTTTCGGTGCTCTTGTTCAGCTGGCGGCGGATGAAGGTGACTTGGTCCTTGAACATCTGCGCGAAGGGACTGCCCGAATAGCCTTCCGGCTTCGCACCGCCCGGCTGATGCAGATATTTGTCGACCGTGATCCCCGAGCCCCTGATCCAGGTATAGCCGACCGCCCGATAGAGCGGGTGGATGGTGGAGAACGCGAAGTAGCTGCGCAGCAGCGGCACGCCGGCATCCACCAATCTTTCGCAGCAGCCGGCCACGATCGTGCCGATCTCATGGTCCTTGAGTGCCTGCTCCATCAGCCACTCGGCGGTCTCCTCGATCAGCTCCATATCTAGGGAGCCAACGTCTCTTTCGATGTCGATAGTGCTCATTCGCGCCCTCGAGGCTTTCGATCAGTAGTTTACGCCTGTAAGCCGGCCCGCTAAAAGCCGGCACACCCTTACATCAGCTGGGAGTAGGCAAGACGTCATGTTCAGCAAGATTCTGATCGCCAATCGTGGCGAAATTGCCTGCCGGGTTATCCGCACAGCCAAGAAGATGGGTATTGCAACCGTCGCCGTCTACTCCGACGCTGATCAGCGGGCGCTGCATGTGCGTGAAGCAGATGAAGCGGTGCGTGTCGGACCCGCCGCAGCGAACCAATCTTATCTGGTCATCGACAACATAATCAACGCCTGCAAGGAGACGGGCGCCGAGGCGGTTCATCCCGGTTACGGCTTCCTCTCGGAGAACCCCGCCTTCGCCCGGGCCCTGCGCGATGCCGGCATCGCCTTTATCGGCCCGAACATCAAGGCCATCGAGGCCATGGGCGACAAGATCGAATCGAAGCGCTTCGCCGATGCGGCAGGCGTGAACACCGTCCCCGGCTATCTCGGCGAGATCCAGCTGGCCGAGGATGCGGTCGGCATCGCCGACGAGATCGGGTATCCCGTCATGATCAAGGCCTCCGCCGGCGGCGGCGGCAAGGGCATGCGCATCGCCCATTCCCGCGATGAGGTGAAGGAGGGCTTCGAGCTTGCCCGTGCGGAAGCCAAGGCGAGCTTTGGCGACGAACGCGTCTTCATCGAGAAGTTCATCGTCAATCCCCGCCACATCGAGATCCAGGTCCTCGGTGACAAGCATGGCCATGTCATCTATCTGGGCGAGCGCGAATGCTCGATCCAGCGGCGCAATCAGAAGGTCGTCGAGGAGGCTCCCAGCCCCTTCCTCGATGAGGCCACCCGCAAGGCCATGGGCGAGCAGGCGGTGGCCCTGTCCAAGGCTGTCGATTACGAAAGCGCCGGCACCGTCGAGTTCATCGTCGACCAGGACCGCAATTTCTATTTTTTGGAGATGAACACCCGCCTCCAGGTCGAGCATCCCGTGACGGAGCTGATCACCGGCGTGGATCTCGTCGAGCAGATGATTCGCGTCGCGGCCGGCGAGCCCTTGGCGCTCGCGCAGGAGGACGTTGTCCTCAACGGCTGGGCCATCGAGAGCCGCGTCTATGCGGAAGATCCTTATCGCAACTTCATGCCGTCCACCGGTCGCCTGGTGCGCTACCGGCCGCCCGTCGAGGGCACCAATGACGACGGCTTCGTCATCCGCAACGATACCGGCGTCTTCGAGGGCGGCGAGATCTCGATCTATTATGATCCCATGATCGCCAAGCTCTGCACCTGGGCGCCCACCCGCGACCAGGCGACCGAGCACATGTCCCAGGCCCTGGACGCCTTCTATATCGACGGCATCCAGCACAATATTCCCTTCGTCGCCGCCATCATGCGCCATCCGCGCTGGCAGTCCGGGTCTCTCACGACCGGCTTTATCGCCGAGGAATTCCCGGACGGCTTCCAGGGCGCCGTGCCCGACGCCAAGACGACATTGCGCATGGCCGCGGTCGCAACCTTCCTCGACCATGTGGAAAACGAGCGCAAGCGTGAGATCTCCGGGCAGCTGCGCGGTCTCCCGGTCGAATTTTCCCGCGAGCGGACGGTGCAGATCGGCGAGGAATGGCATTCCTTCTTCGTCGACGACGACGACGAGGGTGACACGATATTTCTGCGCTCCCGCAGCGGCGGCCTGGACATCGAATTGACAGGCGAATGGCAGCCCGGCCAAGCGGTTTGGCGGGGCGCCATTGACGGCCTTCCCATGACCGTGCAGGTGCGCCGGGTGATTAACGGCTACCGCTTGTTCCATGGCGGCATCGATGTCGTCACCCGCGTCTTCACCGCCCGCGAGGCGCAGCTGGCCAAGCTGATGCCGAAGAAGCTTCCCCCCGATACCTCGCGCATGCTGATCTGCCCGATGCCGGGCCTCGTCGTCTCCATTGCCGTCGAGGTCGGTGACGAGGTGAAGGTGGGCCAGGCTGTGTGCGTCGTTGAGGCCATGAAGATGCAGAACGTCCTGCGCGCCGAACGCGATGCCTCCGTCAAGGCGATCAATGCAAGCCCCGGCGCGACCCTCTCCGTCGGTGACGTCATCATGGAGTTCGAATGATCGGCGGGGAGGCCCCCCGAAGGGTCTCGCCCACGCCCTTGCCCGATAATCTCGACTAGTTTACTAGATTTAGGCGACTGGCCTGTGCTCGATCCCCACGCATGATCTCTCAGAAGACAAAATATGCTCTGCAGGCGATGATCGCCCTCGCGCGGTCCGAGCAGGGCAGTGTGGTCAATATTGCCGATCTCGCCGAGGCCCGGGGGATTCCGCAGCGGTTCCTCGAACAGATCCTCCTGGTGTTGAAGCACAATGCCCTGGTGGCGAGCCGTCGTGGCCCCCGGGGCGGCTACATCCTGATCAAACCGGCCTCGGAGATCACCATCGGCTCCATCGTGCGCATGATCGAGGGCCCGATCGCGCCGCTTCCATGCCTGTCCAAACGCGCCTACCGGCGCTGCGACGACTGTCGTGACGAGGCCTCCTGCGAGATTCGCCGAATCTTCTTCGAGGTGCACCAGGCCACCACGAATATTCTCGATCGCGTCACCCTGCAGGACGCGATTTCGGATGGCCCCCTCTGGCACGCCGCCATCGCCGAGGCAGAACCGGCGTCGGCCTTGCCCGCCACGCTCCCCGCCTGAGAGAACCGGCGGACCCTGCGGCGGGGAAGCGCGCGGGATCTGGCCAGTTGCGAGACGCGGGGCCCACCGGCCTTTCGCGCAAGGTCCCAGCCGAGAGCAAGAGACAAATCTGTGGATTAAATTCCTGACTTCGTGGGGCGTCGAATCCACGATTGACAAACTCTACCAAATCGATCGACATTGATGCCATCAATGAGGGACGGCATCATGGCACAGTCAGTTTCGAGACGGCTTTTGACCCGCGTCGCATTCCTGGCGCTTCCGCTTGTTCTGGCGGCAACCCTGGCCCAGGCCGCCAATATCACGCTCTTGAACGTCTCATATGATCCCACCCGTGAGCTCTATAAGGCCTATAATTCCGCTTTCGCGAAGCATTGGGCGGAGAAGACCGGCGACAAGGTCAGGGTGAGGGTTTCTCACGGTGGCTCCGGCAAGCAGGCCCGCACGGTCATCGACGGTCTTGATGCCGATGTCGTGACCCTCGCGCTGGCCGCCGACATCGATGCCATTGCGAAGGCGACCCAGAAGCTCCCGGCCGACTGGCAGTCAAAGTTTCCCCATAACAGCGCGCCTTACACCTCGACCATCGTATTTCTGGTGAGGAAGGGAAATCCCAAGAACATCAAGGATTGGGATGATCTGGTGAAGGACGGCGTCGCGGTGATCACCCCCAATCCGAAGACCTCAGGCGGTGCACGGTGGAATTATCTCGCAGCCTGGGGTTATGCGCGCGACAAGTATGGCAGTGACGAGAAGGCGCGCGCATTCGTGCAGTCGCTGTTCCGGCATGTTCCCGTGCTCGATACCGGCGCGCGCGGCTCCACCACGACCTTCGCTCAGCGCGGCATCGGCGATGTGCTGCTGGCTTGGGAAAACGAAGCCTTTCTCGCCATCAACGAGTTGGGCCCCGAGGCCTTCGAAATCATTGTCCCCTCAGTATCGATCCTTGCGGAGCCACCGGTTGCCGTCGTTCCGGGCAATACGGATGCGAAGGGCACGACCGCCGTCGCGACGGCCTATCTCGATTATCTCTATTCGGTGGAGGGGCAGAAGATCGCCGCCGAGAACTATTATCGGCCCGTCAAAACGGAAGGTATTGATCCTGCGCTTATGAAGCGGTTCCCCGAGGTTAAGCTCTTCACGATCGATGATAAGTTCGGCGGCTGGGCGAAGGCGCAGGAGGAGCATTTCAGCAATGGCGGGATCTTCGATCAGATTTTCAAGCCAGGGAATTGAGGGGTGACGCGGGGGGCGGCAGGGCAGGGCATCCGGTTTGTGAAGCCGAGTGTGCTGCCGGGCTTCGGCTTGGCCCTTGGCTTCACGCTCACCTATATGGGCCTGATCGTGCTGCTGCCCTTGGCGGCATTGGTGCTGAAAACCGCATCCCTCGGCTGGGGTGAGATCTGGGCCATCATCACCGAGGCGCGGGTCCTCGCGGCCCTGCGCCTGAGTTTCGGAACCGCCTTCATTGCCGCCGCCCTCAATGCCGTCTTCGGGCTGCTGGTGGCTTGGGTCTTGGTCCGCTACCGCTTTCCCGGGCGGAGGCTGTTTGATGCCGTTGTTGACCTGCCTTTCGCTCTTCCCACGGCGGTGGCTGGCATCGCCCTCACGGCCCTCTATGCGCCCAATGGCTGGATCGGCAAGCTGCTTGAGCCCTTGGGGCTGAAGGTGGCCTATACCCCCCTCGGCATCGTCATTGCGCTCACCTTTATCGGCTTGCCCTTCGTCGTGCGCACGGTCCAGCCGGTGCTCGAGGATCTCGATCGTGAGACGGAGGAGGCCTCCGCGACCCTCGGCGCCAGGCGCCATCAGACCCTGGCCAGGGTCGTCCTGCCGACGCTGCTGCCGGCCTTGCTGACCGGTTTTGCTCTCGCCTTCGCCCGCGCCGTGGGCGAATATGGCTCCGTGATCTTCATCGCCGGCAACATTCCCTACGTCTCGGAAATCGCGCCCCTGCTGATCGCCATCAAGCTTGAGGAATTCGATTATGCCGGCGCGACCGCCATCGCGACGGCGATGCTCGCGCTCTCCTTCACGATCCTGCTGGTCCTCAATCTGATCCAGGCCTATGGACGCAGGAGATACGGCCATGACTGATGCCGCAGTTCCGCGCAACCGGCCCTCCGTTACCCAGGAACCGGTCCTTGTCCGCATCCTGGCCATCACCGTGGCCCTGGCTTTCCTCAGCCTCTTCCTGCTGATGCCGCTGATCCTCGTTTTCGCCGAGGCCTTGCGCGAAGGCATGGGCGCCTATGTCGACGCCATCCTCGACCCCGATGCCCTCGCTGCCATTCGTCTCACGCTGTTGGTGGCGGCGATTGCAGTCCCCGCCAATTTGATCCTCGGCCTGGCCGCCTCCTGGGCGGTGGCTAAGTTCGAGTTCAAGGGCAAGAGCCTGCTCACGACCTTGATCGATCTCCCCTTCTCCGTGTCGCCCGTGATCTCCGGCCTGATCTATGTCCTGCTGTTCAGCGCTCATGGCTATTTCGGCCCCTGGCTCAAATCCCACGGTGTCGAAATCATCTTCGCGGTACCGGGGATCGTGCTGGCGACGATCTTCGTGACGTTTCCCTTCGTCGCCCGCGAACTCATCCCGCTGATGCAGGAGCAAGGCAAACAGGATGAGGAGGCGGCCCTCTCCCTGGGCGCCAGCGGATGGCAGACCTTCCTCTACATCACTCTGCCCAATGCCAAATGGGCGCTGCTCTACGGCGTCCTGCTCTGCAACGCCCGCGCCATGGGTGAGTTCGGCGCCGTCTCCGTCGTCTCGGGCCATATTCGCGGCGAGACGAACACGATGCCCTTGCAAGTCGAGATCCTCTACAATGAATATGCGTTCACCAGTGCTTTCGCCGTCGCCTCGTTGCTGGCTTTGCTGGCGCTGGTGACATTGGCCATCAAGACCTTTCTCGAATGGCGTTACGCCGGCGAGATGGCCGCCTCGACGCGGCTCGATTGAGGACCACGAAGGATGGATGCCCGCACGATGCCCTTGTCGCGACCGGAGACCGACGCCCCTGCCGCCATTGGGCTGGGCCAGGACCATTGGGGCGAGCCCATCGAGGTCAATGTCGAGGGCGTCAGCAAGGCCTTCGGCGACACCGCCGCCCTTCATGACGTCTCCCTCGCCATCAAGCCGGGCGAGTTGATCGCCCTTCTGGGGCCCTCGGGTTCGGGCAAGACGACGCTTCTGCGCATCCTGGGCGGGCTTGACGAGCCCAGTGCCGGCCGCGTCATGTTCGGCCCGGAGGATGCGCTGAAACTCTCCGTCCAGGAGCGCAATGTCGGCTTCGTCTTCCAGCAATACGCGCTTTTCCGCCACATGACCGTGCTCCAGAACGTGACCTTCGGATTGAAGGTCCGGCCCAGCGCCACCCGGCCGTCCAAGGCGGAGATCCGCCAGCGGGCCCTCGATCTGATCAAGCTCATCCAGCTCGAGGGTCTGGACGGTCGCTATCCCTCGCAGCTGTCCGGCGGCCAACGGCAGCGGGTGGCCCTCGCCAGGGCTCTGGCGATCCAGCCGCGGATCCTTCTGTTGGATGAGCCCTTCGGCGCCCTCGACGCGAAGGTGCGCAAGGAGCTGCGGCGCTGGCTGCGCGAGCTCCACCAGCACACCGGCCACACGACCGTCTTCGTCACCCATGATCAGGAGGAGGCCCTCGAGCTCGCGGACCGGGTCGTGGTCATGAACAGGGGCAGGATCGAGCAGGTGGGCACTCCCGACGAGATCTATGACCGTCCGGCGACGCCCTTCGTGGTGGGCTTCATTGGCGAGGCCAGCCGCTTCGACATCCATGTCGACCGCTCTCGCGCCTTTCTCTTCGAGCGCCCTGTCAGCCTCCCCTCAATCCCCGAGGCCGATGGCCGCTATGTCGTCTTCGTCCGCCCCCAGGACATCCTCCTGGGTCCCCGCGCGGCCGGCGACATCCCGGGGATCGTCCGCGCCCTGCGCCGCCATGGCGCCGTACGGCGGGTCGAGATCGGCGTTGCCGACGGGTCCTCCGTCATCGAGGCCGACTGCGCTGGCCGGGAGGACATCCGCACCGGCCAGCAGGTCGGGCTCACCTTCCGCAACGTCGCCATCTTCCCCGCCTGAAAGCGGACCGGCCCCGGCCAGCATATCGACGCCCGCGTCATTCCGGCTTCCAACCTGTCACCCTCGGTCCCCTTCTTCACCATCCTCGGGCGTCTTCTTCGTCATCCTCGGGCTTGCCCCGAGGATCCAGGGGCCGGGCGGAAGATGCTTTCCCCGAGGGTCCTGCCTCCCCTCGAACAAGCCTCAGCACCGGCCGCAAGACGCCGCTCGCTCCGCTCTCTTCGCCTTTACGCCTAGCCAAACGTGTCGCTCTGCGTTACGCACCGCACCGGGCGCACACGCAGCCGGAGGGGGGCACATGGCGGTCGACTGGAAGTTTTTGTTTCTCAGCTACGAGGGCCGCATCAACCGGGCGCTGTGGTGGCTCGGTCTGATTTGCACCGTCCTGCTCTCCGGCCTCGGCGTCATAGTCTTCGGCCATGACAGCGTGCTGGCCTGGCTCTGGAACCTGATCCTGCTCTATCCCTCGCTCTGCATCTATATCAAGCGCTGCCATGACCGCGACCAGTCCGGATGGTGGGTCCTGCTGCTGTTGGTGCCGGTGGTCGGCTTTCTCTGGGCGCTGATCAATCTTGGCATCATGCAGGGCACGCGAGGGCCGAACCGCTTCGGGCCCGACCCTCTTGGGCGTGTGATCTAAGCGAAGGCCGCGGCCGGACGAGGCTACTCGGCAGCCTGCCGCCGTTCATGCCGTCCTTCGAGGATCTCCTCCGCGATCTTGTTCGAGAACGCCTCGAGATCGCCTGGATTGCGGCTGGTGATGATCCCCTGGTCGGTCACCACCTCCTTGTCGGCCCAGTGGGCGCCGGCATTGATCATGTCGGTCTTGATCGATTTGTACGATGTGGCGTTGCGGCCTTTGACCAGCCCCGCTTCGATCAGCAGCCAGGGGCCATGGCAGATGGCGGCGATCACCTTCTTCTGCGTGTCGAACGCCTTGATGAGATCGATCACGGTGGCTTCGACCCGCAGCAGGTCGGGATTGATCTGGCCGCCGGGCAGGACGATCGCATCATAGTCATCCGCCTTGATGTCCTTGACGGAGGTGTCGACGGGGACTTCGCGGCCCCAGTCCTTCTTGTCCCAGCCGGTGATTTTTGCGCCGTCCAGCGAGGCGACATGGACGGTCGCGCCCTTCTCCTTGAGCAGGTCGCGCGGCACTTCAAGCTCAGATTGCTCGAAGCCGTTGGTGGCGACGATCAGCACCCGCTTGCCTGACAGATCATGCATGGGGAAGTCTCCTGTTGAGTTTTGAGTGTGCCGCCGCATCTGTCGACGCAGCCGGCCCTGATCACTCAACGGCAGAAGAAATCAGCGGTTCCCTGGTGCCTCCAGGTCATTCTGCCGCTTGGCTGTCCGCCATCGGTCGCCGTGCCAGCACGCCCTTGAGGAAAGAGCCGGTATGTGACCGTGGATTGCTGGCGATCTGCTCCGGCGTGCCCACGCCCACGATCTCGCCGCCGCCGTCGCCGCCTTCGGGGCCGAGATCCACGATCCAGTCGGCGGTCTTGATGACTTCGAGATTATGCTCGATCACCACCACGGTATTGCCCTGCTCGACAAGCTCGTGGAGCACCTCCAGCAGCTTGGCCACGTCGTGGAAATGCAGCCCCGTGGTCGGCTCGTCGAGAATATAGAGGGTCCGTCCCGTCGCCCGGCGCGACAATTCCTTGGCGAGCTTCACGCGCTGTGCTTCGCCCCCTGATAATGTCGTCGCCTGCTGGCCGACTTTGATGTAGCCGAGGCCGACGCGCTCCAGCGTCTCCATCTTGTCGCGTACCGCCGGCACCGCCTTGAAGAAGTCGCGCGCTTCCGAGACGGTCATCTCCAGCACATTGGCGATGGACTTGCCCTTGAACGTCACCTCCAGCGTCTCGCGATTATAGCGATGGCCATGGCAGACATCGCAAGTCACATAGACGTCCGGCAGGAAATGCATCTCGATCTTGATCAGCCCGTCGCCCTGGCAGGCCTCGCAGCGCCCGCCTTTGACGTTGAATGAGAACCGCCCCGGCTGATACCCCCGCGCTTTCGCTTCCGGCAATCCGGAGAACCATTCCCGGATCGGCGTGAAGGCGCCTGTATAGGTCGCCGGATTGGAGCGGGGCGTCCGCCCAATGGGGGACTGGTCGATGTCGATGATCTTGTCGAGATGTTCGAGCCCCTCGATCCGGTCGTGCTCGCTGGGTTGTTCGCGGCTGCCCATCAGCTTTCGCGCGGCGGCCTTGTAGAGGGTGTCGATGGTGAAGGTCGACTTGCCCGACCCCGAGACCCCGGTGACGCAGCTGAACAGGCCCAGCGGCAGGTCGGCGCTGACATCCTTGAGATTGTTGCCGCGCGCTCCGATCACCTTGAGCTGGCGTTTCTTGTCGAACTTGCGGCGCTTGCGGGGGATCGGAACCTGCAAGCGCCCGGTGAGATACTGGCCGGTCAGGCTGTTCGGCGACGCCATGATATCTTGCGGGCTGCCCTGGGCGATGATCTCGCCCCCATGGATGCCTGCGCCCGGCCCGATATCGACGACATAGTCGGCCAGCAGGATCGCATCCTCGTCATGCTCCACGACGATGACCGTATTGCCGAGGTCGCGCAATCGCTTCAGCGTTTCCAGCAGCATGGCATTGTCGCGCTGATGCAGGCCGATCGACGGCTCGTCCAGCACGTAGAGCACGCCCGTGAGGCCCGAGCCGATCTGGCTCGCCAGTCGGATCCGCTGGCTCTCGCCGCCCGAGAGGCTCCCTGAGTTCCGCGACAGCGTCAGGTAGTCGAGCCCGACATTGACCAGGAACCGAAGCCGCTCCCGGATCTCCTTCAGGATGCGGCCGGCGATTTCGCGCTGCTTTGAGGTCAGCGTCGTCTCGATCGTCTCGAACCAGTCCCGCGCCACCCGGATTGACTTCTGCGACACCTGCCCGATATGCAGGCCGCCGATCTTCACCGCCAGTGCCTGGGGCTTCAGCCGATAGCCGTTGCAGCTCTCGCACGGGTGGTCGGACTGGTAGCGCGACAGCTCCTCCCGAACCCAGGCCGAATCCGTATCCCGCCAGCGCCGTTCGATATTGGTGACCACGCCTTCGAAACTCTTGCGCGTCTTGTAGCTGCGCAGCCCGTCATCATAGACGAAAGTGATCTCCTCCTTGCCCGAGCCGTGCAGGATCACGCTCCGCACCGTCTCCGGCAGCTCGCTCCATGGCACTGTCATGCTGACGCCGAAATGCTTGGCGATCGCCTGCAGGGTCTGGACGTAATAGGGGGAGGTATTTCCGGTGCGCGCCCAGGGCAGAACCGCGCCCTCCTTGAGGCTTAAGGAGGGGTCAGGCACCACGAGGTCGCCTTCGAATTTCAGCTCCGTGCCCAGCCCGTCGCATCTGGGGCAGGCGCCATAGGGATTGTTGAACGAAAACAGCCGCGGCTCGATCTCGTCGATGGTGAAACCCGAGACTGGGCAGGCGAATCGCTCCGAGAAGATGACGCGCTTCGGATCGCCCCGCTCGTCCTTCTCATCCGCATATTCGGCCACCGCGATGCCATCTGCGAGGCTGAGCGCCGTCTGCAGGCTGTCCGCCAGGCGGCTGGCGATGTCCGGGCGCACGACGATGCGATCGACCACGACGTCGATATCGTGTTTGAACTTCTTGTCGAGGGCAGGGGCCTGTTCGATCTCATGGAACTCGCCATTGATCTTGACCCGCTGAAACCCGGCCTTCTGCAGGTCTGCCAGCTCCTTGCGATATTCACCCTTGCGGCCGCGGACGATGGGCGCCAGCAGATAGAGCCGCGCGCCCTCCGGCAATTCCAGGATCCGATCGACCATCTGCGATACGGTCTGGCTCTCGATCGGCAATCCGGTCGCCGGCGAATAGGCGATGCCCACCCGGGCGAACAAGAGCCGCATATAGTCGTAGATCTCCGTGACCGTTCCCACGGTCGAGCGGGGATTTCGCGACGTCGTCTTCTGCTCGATGGAAATGGCCGGCGAGAGCCCGTCGATCTGGTCGACATCGGGCTTCTGCATCATCTCCAGGAACTGGCGCGCATAGGCCGACAGCGATTCCACATAGCGTCGCTGGCCCTCGGCATAGATCGTGTCGAAGGCCAGCGAGGATTTGCCGGACCCGGACAGCCCCGTGAACACGATCAGTTCGTCGCGGGGGATCTCGATCGAGATGTTCTTGAGATTGTGCTCCCGCGCACCCTGGATCGAAATCACCTTGCGGGCATCATGGTGCCGGACATTACTGGTCATGGGTGAGCGAAGTCCCTAGTGCGGCGGCCTGCGACGCCTCGAGAGAGAATGGTCTTCACCGCTCCCGGCCCGTGACGGACTCAGGGTGCTGTGAACAATACAAGAACATAGATTCGCCGCCGAGCGCAATGGGCTGTGGTTGGGACCACGGCTTCTCAGCCACAGCGGAAGGTAATCACTCGGCTCTGCTTTGACAATGCGACGCTGGCGTTCAGGTCTCGCCGTCACCTGGCGGGTGGGGTGCGGTCCCCCTCTCGGCGGCGAGCAGGGCCTCGAACCGCTGCTGGCTGGCCTGCATTTCCTCTTTGATCCACACCCGGAACAGGCTCGCAGCCCGGCTCTCGCGTGTGCCGGTGGGACGGATCAGGTAATAGGCATCCTGGGGCAGATCGACAGTGAAGGGGCGGATCAGCCAGCCTTCAAGGAGACTGTCCACGGCCAGCACATTATCCGCCAGGGCGAAGCCTTGGCCGGATTCGGCGGCTTCCACCGCGAGGTGGTTTTGCAGCATAGGTCCGCGCGAGCCGTCCAGCCCCGTGGCGCCCGCCGCCGCCAGCCACTCCTCCCACCATTCCCGGGATTGTTCGTGGATGAGCGTAAAGGTCTTCAAGTCGTTCACGTCCCGCAAGGGCCGCTCGCGCAGCAGGTCGGGGCTGCAGACCGGAAAAACGACGAGCTTCACCAACAGCTCGCTGTCTACGTCCTCCCACTCTCCATCCCCGAAGCGAATGCCGAGTTCCGCCGGATCGGCCCGGAAATTGGCCAGCGTATCGGTCGGATCGAGATTGATGTCGATGTCGGGATGCCGTGCAGCAAACCGCCCGAGCCTCGGGACCAGCCATCGCGCCGCAAAGGCGGTCTGCACGGTTACCGACAACTCCCGGTGTCCCGCCTTTTCCGCGGTGATCTCGCTGACCGCATCCGCGAGTTGATCGAACAGCGGCGTGATCCGCTCGCTCAGCCTGAGCCCCTCGGGCGTCAGCGTGACGCCGCGGCCGGTGCGGCGGAACAGCGAAGTTCCCAGCCAGGTTTCCAACTCGCGGATATGCCGGCTGACCGCCGCATGGGTCACGAACAACTCGCCGGCCGCGCGTGTGAAGCTGGCATGGCGTGCGGCGGCCTCGAAGGCGCGGAGGGCACGAAGGGAGGGGAGGCGGCGGCTCATGACCTGTGACTTTATCTTACATCTAGCGTGACATAAACCCGTTTGTCTGTTGCGTCGCAAACCGCCATTTATGGATCATGAAATTCGCCCTACGGAGAACGGAAATGAATTGGATCCTAAGAGCTTACGCTGATTTCTACGAGGCGCTCCTCGCTCCCGTCAGCGGCGGCCGCCCGGCCGGCTCGGTGCGTCGCACCATGCCTTCGCAGCGAGATTTTTGAGGCGCGTGATTGACCACGAGGCAATGCCGGCGCTCTCACGACTTGGGAGTGCGCCAATGCCTTGTGGTTCTTTCTCGAGTATAGAACAAAAGAAGAACGATGGAGAGTGACATCACCTTGTGGGGAAAAGCGCAGGGATGGTGGCGCAATCTCGTTGGAGTCACTATTTTGACTCCGAGTGACGCGGCAGGAGAAGTGTGATGGCAGGCTCGGTGAACAAGGTTATCCTGATTGGCAATCTGGGAAAGGACCCGGAAATCCGCCATACCAAGGATGGTCGTCCCGTGGCCAGCTTCAGTCTTGCCACCACGGAGAACTGGCGGGACCGTCAGTCCGGCGAGCGCAAGGACCGGACGGAGTGGCACAACATTGTCATTTTCAGCGAAGGCCTCTGCAAGGTCGCGGAGCAATATTTGAAGAAGGGCGCGAAGGTTTATATCGAGGGCCAGCTTCAGACGCGCAAATGGCAGGATCAGACGGGCAATGACCGCTACACGACGGAGATCGTCCTGCAGGGGTTCAATTCGACGCTGACCATGCTCGACGGTCGCCAGGGCGCAGGCGGCGGGAGCAGCGACTTTGGCCCCGATTCGGGCGCCGGCGACTTTGGTCGCGGTGGCGCCGGCGAGCGGAGTTCGAGTTCGCGGCAGCGACCGCTCCAGAGTTTCTCCGAGGAACTCGACGATGAGGTTCCCTTTTAACGGGAGCCGTAATATACTTCCGGTTGAACCGATCCGGGGCGCGGTCTTTCCGCACTGAGGAATCATTGCCTTCTTTAGGGCATAGTTTCCCGATAGATGCCGCGGCCCTGTAACGATGCCGTTGATGTCGTCGTGCGATCCAAATCTTGGGAGCTGAGGGTAAATGCGGAAGACCGCGGCCTTTGTCATATCTCTGCTGGCCCTGTCCGGGGCGGCCATCCTGCCGGCAAACAGTACCGTCAACGCGGCTGAGCCGGTGAAGGCCTCCGCCCTCAAGGCATTGTTCCCCGGCAAGTTCGAAGGTGTCTGGAAGGGCAAGCAGCAGGTGCAGATTGGCGCCGATGCGAATGGCACCCTGAAGGGCTTTGCCGACGGCAAGTTCGACACCGGCAAGTGGGAGATCAAGGGCGATAAGCTCTGTGTCTCCTTTGCCGTGTGGACCAAGGGCGAGCGTCGCTGTGGCGAGGTCTATCGCAGTCAAGGCTGGTATCTCGGCTTGGTCAAGAAGTCCGGTGAGGCGAACTTGAAGTTCCGTCCCAAGTAGGACATCGCCCGGCAGTCCAGCTGAAGGACCTGGGATTTTCCGCATTCGCTCTTGCTGCCGTGGCGGCCTGGCGTTACGAGCAGGAATGTAGCGATCCGAATGCGGAGGCGCAGATGCTTGCCAATGATTTTCGATCCCTCGATTTCGGCCTCGGCGATACGGCGGACATGCTGCGCGACACGGTGCGGGGCTTCACCGCCGACGAGATCGCGCCGTTGGCCGCCGACATCGACCGATCGAACGAGTTTCCGCGTCACCTCTGGACGAAGCTGGGGGACCTGGGGCTCCACGGCATCACCGTGCCTGAGGAATATGGCGGCTCGGGTCTGGGCTATCTCGAACATTGCATCGCCATGGAAGAGATCTCCCGCGGCTCTGCCTCCGTCGGACTGTCCTATGGCGCCCACTCCAATCTCTGCATCAATCAGATCAGCCGCAACGGCTCCGAGGAGCAGAAGCGGCGCTATCTGCCGGATCTGATCTCCGGGCGCCATCTCGGCGGCTTGGCCATGTCCGAGCCCGGCGCAGGCTCCGACGTCGTGTCCATGAAGCTGCGCGCCGAAAAGCGCGGCGATCGCTATGTCCTCAACGGCACGAAGTTCTGGATCACCAACGGTCCCGGCGGCGACGTCATCGTAGTCTACGCCAAGACCGATCCCGAGGCCGGCCCGCGGGGCATCACCGCCTTCATCGTCGAGACCGGCTTCAAGGGATTTTCCGTCGCCCAGAAGCTCGACAAGCTCGGCATGCGTGGCTCGGACACGGGCGAGCTCGTGTTTCAGGACTGCGAAGTGCCGGAGGAGAATGTCCTGGGCTCCCTCGGGCGCGGTGTGAACGTGCTGATGTCGGGCCTCGATTATGAGCGCGCCGTGCTCGCCGCCGGGCCCCTGGGCATCATGCAGGCCTGCCTCGATGCGGTTCTGCCCTATGTTCACGAGCGCAAACAGTTCGGCCAGTCGATCGGCACCTTTCAGCTGATGCAGGGCAAGCTTGCCGACATGTACACCACGATGAGTGCCTGCCGTGCCTATGTCTATGCCGTGGCGCAGGCATGCGATCGCGGCCAGACGACCCGCAAGGATGCGGCCGGCGCCATCCTCTACGCTGCCGAGAAGGCGACCTGGATGGCCCTGGAGGCGATTCAGTGCCTGGGCGGCAATGGCTACATCAACGATTATCCCACCGGCCGGCTTCTCCGCGACGCCAAATTATATGAGATCGGCGCCGGAACCTCCGAGATTCGCCGCATGCTCATCGGCCGCGAGCTCTTCGACGAGACGATGTGAAGACGCCCTGTTTTAGACCATTGACTGTGTACGCTTCTCAGTCAGGGCATGATCCCCTATGGTGCGGGCGCCGATGGCGGAACGCCGTGCCCTGATGACCCTCGACATCTACACGATCCTCATTCTCCTGGTCGCTGTCTGCGCCTTGATTTGCTGTGTGCTGCTGGTCACCTGGTGGCGCCACCGGGAAACCCAGGCCTATCTGTGGTGGAGCGGCGCCTGTAGCTTGGGCGGCATCGGCCTGATCCTGATCCTGCTGCGGGGTCAGATCCACGACATTCTTTCGATCTCGCTCGCCAATGCCTTGGTCTTGCTGGGTGTGGGAATGGCGTGGGCAGGGACACGCTCCCTGTTCCGGCGGCCGGTGAAGCTCTGGCAACTGCTTGGGCCATCCGTGCCGTGGCTGATCGCGCTGTGCTTCGATCCGGTGATGGACGACCCTGCGATCCGCACGATTCTGCTTTCGGCGATCGCCGCTGTGTCCTGCTTTGCCATTGCGCTCGAGCTATGGCGGGGGCGCAGCGAGTATCTCCCCTCCGGCGGCCCCCTGATCGCGCTGACCGTCCTGAACGGCGCCTTTTATGCCGTGCGCGGCGTGGTGGCGGCCTCTCGCACTGTGCCGGACGACTTGGCCATTCAGGGTTTCTGGTTCGGGCTCAGCCTCGTCGAGGCGACATTGTTCATCATCGCCGCCGCCATGTTTGCGGTCACCCTCATCCGCGAGCGCAGCGAACGGCGCCTGATGGCGATCGCCGCGCGCGATCCTCTGACACAAGTGTTGAACCGGCGCGGGTTCTTCTCCTCTGCCGAGGCCTTGCTCGCTGTCCTCCGCGGCAGCGGCCGCACGGTGGCGCTCCTCCTGTTCGATCTCGACAGCTTCAAATCCGTCAATGACCGCTACGGCCATGCCGCCGGCGACGTCGTGCTGGAGAAATTCGGCCAGATCGCCAGCGAGATGCTGCCGGCCGAGGCGCTTCTCTGCCGTCTCGGCGGGGAGGAGTTCGCAGCCCTGCTGCCGGATATGCAGGCAGCCGCCGCCACCGATCTGGGCGAGCATCTGCGCGCCCGCATCGCGGCCCAGGCCTTCGTCTACCGCGGCAGCCAGGTGCGTGCGACCGTCAGCGTCGGAGTGGCCGTCCTCACCGGTGAGGCCATCGAGTTGCAGCGGCTGATGACCATTGCCGACCATGCCCTCTATGAGGCGAAGGCGGCCGGACGCAATCGGGTCAGGTTCAGCGCCGCGCCCGTCGCCTGAGACGCGAGGGCTGGTCTTTTTGCTGTCTCACCTCCCGCGGAGGCTGTAAGAGGTCGACCATGGCCTGGCCCCTCCGGCGTCTCTCATCGTCGTCGTCATGACACTCAATGTTCGCCACCCGATCTGGCTGCCGGCAGCACCGCAACCCGGCGCCATGGCCTTCGCCATCCTCTTCGTGATCGAATCTTTCGCCCGCGCTCTGGTCGCGAGTGTCGTCCCGATCCAGGCCTATGATGTCCTCCGCAACGAGCAGTCGGTCAGCTTTCTCTATACCGCCGTGGGTTTGCTGAGCATCACGGGCTCGCTGTTCATCCCGGCTCTGGTGCGGCGCTTCACCCGACGCTGGGTCTATACCCTCGGCGCGGTCTGCCTGATCCTCGCCTCGATCGCCTTCGTGACCCACACGCTTCTGGGCCAGGCCACGGGCATGCTGGTGCGCGTCTTCGGCGTCGCCTGTCTGAACATCACGCTCAATCTCTACATCATGGACTATATCCGCCGCCACGAATTCGTCCGTTCCGAGCCGCTGCGCCTGGCGACCTCCACCATTTCATGGACGGTCGCCCCCTTCCTCGGCGTCTGGCTGTATACGACCCAGGGGCTCTTGGCCGTGCACGGTCTGACGGCCCTCTGGGCCCTGCTGCTCATCGCCGTCTTCTGGTATTATCGCCTCTCCGAGAACAAGCTCATCGCGCCGGGCCGCATCGCGCCCACCGATCCCATCAACAACATCCGCCGCTTCGCCGAACAGCCGCGTCTCAGGCTCGCCTGGGTCATCGCCTTCGGTCGTTCGGCCTTCTGGTCCACCTTCTTCGTCTATGGTCCGATCCTGATGGTCTCGACCGGGCAGGGCAATTTGGCCGGCGGCGCGCTCGTCTCGGCCGGCAATGCCGTGCTGATCTTTGCCATTGTCTTTGGCCGACTGGGCTCCCGCCACGGCGTCCGCACGGTGATCACCGTCGCCTTCTTCGCCCTGTCCCTGCTGTGTATCTGCGCCGGCATGATCGGCGCATCGTCACCATGGCTCACCGCCGGATTTCTTCTGCTCGGCACCTTGGCCTGCGCGGCCCTCGACGCCCTGGGCGGCATTGCGTTCCTGCGGTCGGTGCACCCCCATGAGCGCGCGCAGATGACGGCCGTCTACCGGACCTACACCGATGCCTCCGACCTTCTGCCGGCCTTCATCTACGGCATCTTGCTCGGCTATTTCGGCCTCGGCTCGGTCTTTGCCGTCCTGGGAGTCTTCCTCCTCTTTTGCAGCTGGCTCACCTGGCGCTTTCTGCCAAGATCCATGTAGCGAGGTGGGCGATGCCCGAGACGGGTCAAGCGGAGGATCTGATGGACAGGATGCACATCTATCTCGGCAACAAGAACTATTCCTCCTGGTCCCTGCGCCCCTGGCTTCTCATGCGCCATGGCGGCCTCGACTTCGGCGAGACCGTCCTACCTCTGGATCTGGATACGCCTGAGGAGACCCGCGACCCCCGAATCAGCGAGATTTCCCCCTCCCATCGGGTGCCGGTGCTGCGGCATGGGGGCATCACCATCTGGGAATCCCTGGCCATCATGGAGTATCTCGCCGAAACCTTTGCCGAAAAGCAGTTCTGGCCCCATGATCGGGAGCGGCGCGCCCATGCCCGCGCCATATCGAATGAAATGCATGCAGGCTTCGGTGCTCTTCGCCATGAATGCCCGTGCAACCTGCGCCGTCCGGTCTCGCGCCTTGAGGTGAGCCCCGCCTGTCGGCGCGACGTCGCCCGCATCGCCTCCATTTGGAAGGAGTGCCGCGAGACCTACGGTTCTGACGGACCCTTCCTCTTCGGCGCATTCTCGATCGCCGACGCCATGTACGCACCCGTGGTGAACCGCTTCCACATCTACGAGCTCTCCTCGGATCCAGCGGTTCAGGCGTATATGGAGACGATTCTCTCCTTGCCTGCTTATGGCGAATGGAAGTCTGCGGCGGAGCAGGAGCCATGGGTCATTCGCGCGGAAGAAGTCTGAGCGCCCGCTTCGGCTTGCATTCCTCCTCTTCCGCGCGTATATGGCGCCCATAAACCTCACACGCGGACGCTGGGCTGTCGCACCTTACATAGCGGCGGTCCTTCCGGTGTCGGCACAGGCCGGCTCACACGTTCGCGGCGGATCAACCGGAAAAAGGGAGCGTGCTGGCATGTCATTGCCGGAATTCACTATGCGTCAGCTTTTGGAAGCGGGCGTTCACTTCGGCCACCAGACTCACCGCTGGAACCCCAAGATGGGTAGCTACATCTATGGGGACCGTAACGGTATTCACATCGTGGATCTGGCGCAGACGGTGCCGCTGTTGCACCAGGCGCTCGTCACGGTTCGTGACGTGGTCGCTGCCGGCGGCCGCGTCTTGTTCGTCGCCACGAAGCGTCAGGCCTCCGAGGCCATCGCTGAGAGCGCACGGCGGTCGGCCCAATATTACATCAACCACCGCTGGCTCGGCGGCACGCTGACGAATTGGAAGACGATTTCCCATTCGATCCGCCGTCTGCGTCAGTTGGAAGAGATGCTGGCTCAGGAACATCTGGGGTTGACCAAGAAGGAAACCCTGAACCTGACCCGTGAGCGCGATAAGCTTGAGCGCGCTCTGGGCGGCATCAAGGATATGGGCGGCATCCCCGACCTGATGTTCGTGATCGACACGAACAAGGAATCGATTGCCATTCAGGAAGCCAAGAAACTGGGCATTCCGGTGGTGGCCATCATCGACACCAATTGCGATCCCCAAGGCATCAATTTCCCCATTCCGGGCAATGACGACGCCGGCCGGGCGATCAGCCTCTACTGCGATCTGATCTCCCGTGCGGCCTTGGACGGCATCTCCGTGGCCCAGGGCGGTGCCGGCATCGATATCGGCGAAGCCGAGAATCCGATGCAGGAGCCGGTTCTTGAGGAAGTTGCCGAAGCCGATCCCGAGACCGCTCTAGCCTTCCCGGTGCTGAAGGAGCCGCGCGGCTCGGCCGACGATCTGAAGAAGATCACGGGCCTGGGTCCCACCGTCGAGAAGAAGCTCAACGATCTGGGCGTCTTCCATTTCTGGCAGATTGCCGAGATGAACGGCGATCAGCTCTCGGCTCTCGATGATGCGCTCCAGTTCCACGGCCGCGTGGACCGCGACGATTGGGTCGGTCAGGCGCGGGCCTTGATCGGCAGCGACGCCTGATGCGTCGGGCGGGCAGGGCGGCAGCGTCTTGCCCGTTTATGGACATACCGAGAATTTGAGGATTGCGATGGCTGAAATCACTGCCAGCATGGTGAAGGAACTGCGCGAGAGCACTGGCGCAGGCATGATGGACTGCAAGAGCGCTCTGGCCGAGAACGATGGCGACATGGACGCCGCCATTGATTGGCTGCGCAAGAAGGGCCTGTCCAAAGCAGCGAAGAAGTCTTCGCGGGTCGCCGCCGAAGGCTTGATCGGTGTCTCCAGCAAAGGGCTCAAGGGCGCCATCGTCGAGGTGAATTCCGAAACCGATTTCGTGGCGCGCAATGAGCGTTTTCAGGCCATGGTGTCTGAGATTGCAGATTTGGCGCTGGTCGCCCGCGGCGACGTCGATGCGCTGAAGGCCGCGAGCATGAGCGATGGCAAGTCCGTCGCCGATTATGTGACCGAGGCGGTTGCGACCATCGGCGAGAACATGAATGTTCGTCGCACCGGTTACGTCGAAGTCAGCGACGGGATCGTCGCCACTTATGTCCACAGCCAGGTCGTCCCCGGTCTCGGCAAGATCGGTGTCCTGGTCGGGCTTGAGTCCGGCGGCGACAAGGCCAAGCTGGCGGCGCACGGCCGGCAGCTCGCCATGCATATTGCGGCGGCGAGCCCCATTGCCGTCAATCCGCAGGACGTCGACTCTTCCCTGGTCGAGCGTGAGCGCGACGTGCTGGCGGCCCAGGCCAGGGAATCCGGCAAGGCTGAGGAGATCATCGCCAAGATGATTGAAGGCCGCCTGCGCAAATACTACGAAGAAGTTGTGCTTCTTCATCAGGTCTACGTCATCGACGGCGAAAACACTGTCGGCAAGGCCATCAAAGAGATGGAGAAGGACGTAGGGGCGCCGATCACGGTTGCAGCCTTTGTCCGCTTTGCCATCGGCGAGGGCATCGAGCGCGAGGCGGGCGACTTCGCCTCCGAAGTCGCCGCCGCGGCAGGGGCCTGATCGCTGCCGTCACGGGTCGTCGGGAGAGGATCGAGCAGATGGTGAACCCACGTCCTCCCTTCCGCCGCGTGCTGCTGAAGCTGTCCGGCGAAGCCCTGATGGGCGACCAGTCATATGGTATCGATATGGCTGTCGCCGATCGGGTTGCCGCTGAGATCCGCGACATCGTCGATCTCGGCGTGGAGCTCTGCATCGTCGTCGGCGGCGGCAACATCTTCCGGGGCCTGGCCGGCGCCGCCCAGGGCATGGACCGCGCCAATGCCGATCACATCGGCATGCTGGCGACCATCATGAATGCGCTGGCCCTGAACAACGCGCTCGGACATGCCGGGGTCGATTCCCGGGTGATGTCGGCCATTCCCATGCCGACGGTCTGCGAATCCTATATCCGGCCCCGCGCCTTACGCCATTTGTCCAAGGGTCGAGTGCTCATCTTCGCTGCGGGAACCGGAAACCCTTATTTCACGACTGACACCGCCGCCGCGCTGCGGGCCGCCGAGATGGGATGCACGGCCCTGTTCAAGGGCACCAGCGTTGACGGTGTTTATGCCGCAGATCCCAAAAAGCAGCCCGATGCGGAGCGCTATGACAGCCTGACCTACCAGGATGTCCTCGCCCGCGATCTTCGGGTGATGGATTCGGCAGCCGTAACCCTTGCGCGCGACAATGATATTTCGGTAATCGTGTTTTCGATCAGAACGCCGGGGAGCCTGGGGGCCGTCATGAGGGGCCAGGGCCGATGCACCGTCATCGGAACCGCGGGCGTGGCAGGGAATCGGGAATAGAGGCGAGAGCTCCGATGGTAGACGCAGCGATGAAAACCGACGAACTGAAGCGCCGTATGCAGGGTGCCTTTTCCAAGCTCAAAGAGGAATTTGCCGGATTGCGTACGGGCCGCGCATCGATCCATCTTCTGGAACCGATCACGGTGGAGGCCTATGGATCGGCCATGTCCCTGAACCAGGTGGCGAATGTCTCCGTGCCTGAGTCGCGCATGTTGAGTGTGCAGGTCTGGGATCGTGGCCTGGTATCTGCGGTCGAGAAGGCCATTCGGAACTCCAGCCTGGGGCTCAATCCCATCACCGAGGGACAGACTTTGCGGGTTCCTGTGCCCGAATTGTCTCAGGAGCGACGCAAGGAATTGGCCAAAGTCGCCCATAATTACGCTGAAGCCTCCAAGGTTGCTGTGCGCAATGTGCGCCGCGACGGTATGGAGCAGTTGAAGCGGCTCGAAAAGGATGGCGAGATCAGTCAGGATGAGCAGCGCGCCTGGGCCGACGATGTTCAGAAGCTGACCGATCAGTTCATCAAAGACATTGATGAGGCTTTGACGCACAAGGAAGCGGAGATCATGCAGATATGATCTTCGCTTGACCTAGCCTCGTGGTGCTCAACCGCGGATGGAGTTCGATGTCCCTGCGGGTAACACGACAGACGGAAGAGCAGTCGGAGAGCCAGGGAGGGTTTCCGGGGGCCGTGCCACGCCATGTCGCCATCATCATGGATGGCAATGGCCGCTGGGCGGGTCGCCGGGGTCTGCCGCGGTCGGCCGGTCACAGCAAGGGTGTTGAATCCGTGCGCCGTGCCGTCGCGGCGGCGCTGGATTTCGGCGTCGAATATCTCACGCTCTACAGCTTCAGTTCTGAGAACTGGCGGCGTCCCAAGGAGGAGGTCGGCTATCTCCTCAACCTGCTGCGCAGATTCGCCAATCGTGACGTCTCCGAGCTGCATGCTCAGGGTGTCCGCATCAAGGTGATCGGCGAGCGGTCTTCCCTCGCGCCCGATATCGTCACCTTGATCGAACGCGCCGAGGAGATGACGCAAGCCAATTCCGCCATGACCCTCATGGTGGCCTTCAATTATGGGGGCCGGGACGAACTCGCCCGTGCTGTTCGCGAGCTGGCTCAACAGGTCCTGTCGGGGCATCTTCTGCCGTCGGAGATCACTCCGGACCTGATTTCGAACCATCTCGACACCGCCAGCATCCCTGATCCGGAGCTCGTCATTCGCACCAGCGGCGAGCAGCGCCTGTCGAATTTTCTGCTGTGGCAAAGCGCCTATTCCGAATTCGTCTTTGTCGAGGAGGCATGGCCGGATTTCGATCGCGAGATCTTTGCCAGCGCCTTGAAGCAATACATGCTGCGGGATCGCCGTTTCGGTGGTCTGGCGGCGACGTCGTTGTAACGGCCGTAGCCGTCTCGATGGCCAGCAGCGGGAACACAGGAAAATGGGCTGATCTCGCCATTCGCTCGGCCTCCGCCGCTGTCCTTGTGCCGATCGTCGTCGCCGCGGTCTGGCTCGGGGGGCCGATCTTCGCGGCGTTGCTCGCCGTGGTGGGTCTCCTCATGGCGACCGAGTGGCTGAGGCTGGTCTATCCACAACGGTCTCCGGTCCAGATGACGCTCCATATCGCGGCGGTGGTCGGGGCCGTGCTGGCGGCATTGTTCATGGGGCCTTTCGTGGCCTCCGTCGTCGTGCTCCTGGCCTGGGCGGCAAGTGTGGCGCATCTGCTGATCCGGCGTCCGCCCGTCCGGTCCTGGAGCGCCCTCGGCATTGGCTATGTCGCGATCCCTGTCCTGTCGCTGCTGGCCTTGCGGTTGGATCCCGCTTATGGTCTGGCCGCCATCATCTGGTTGCTGCTGATCGTCTGGAGTGCGGACACCGCCGCCTACCTTGTCGGCAGATTGATCGGCGGGCCCAAGCTGGCCCCGCGGATTTCACCGGGCAAGACGAGATCTGGATTTGGCGGGGCTCTCCTGGGAGGCGCCATCGCGGCAGGGGCCACAGGCTTCGTGCTGCAGCTCCCGTCTTTGGCGATGCTGATGCTGCTGGGTGCGGTCATTGCCGCCATATCCCAGCTCGGCGACCTTTTTGAATCCTTGCTGAAGCGTCACGCGGAAGTGAAGGATTCAGGCCACCTCATCCCCGGTCATGGGGGCATACTCGACCGGGTCGACGGTTTGATCACTGCGGCCATAGCCGCCTGGGCCATTGGCGCGGTGCATGGCGGCTTCGAAAACATCGCATCGGGATTGCTCGTGTGGTGAAGTTGGTAACTTTACTAAAACCTTATGCGTGTAGCATGCGAGCTTGGAGAGAAGATCGTGGCATTGATTGCTGAAAGTTTTGAGCCACTTGTGGCGCCTAAGCGACTGACCGTCCTTGGCTCCACCGGCTCTGTCGGCTGTTCGACGCTCGATCTTATCGGGCGCGATCTCGATCGCTATGAGGTTGACGCGCTCGTCGGCAACTCGAACGTGCTGCGGCTTGCGGAACAGGCGCGGGCGGTGAATGCGCGCTGTGCCGTCACCGCCGACGCCAAGGCGTACACGGCCTTGAAGGCGGCGTTGTCCGGCACCGGGATCGAAGTGGCCGCTGGCCCCGACGCGGTCATCGAGGCCGCTCAGCGTCCTGTGGATATTGTCATGGCCTCCATCGTCGGTGCCGCCGGCCTCGCACCAACCATCGCCGCCGCGCGCAACGGCACCACGATCGGCCTGGCGAACAAGGAATGCCTCGTCTCCGGCGGCACCTTCTTCACCAGCACCGCAGCGCGCGCCGGTGCCAAGATTTTGCCCGTGGACTCCGAGCACAGCGCCGTCTTTCAGGTCCTCAATCCCGACCATCGCGACCAGATCTCGCGCATCATCCTCACTGCTTCTGGCGGTCCGTTTCGCACCTTTTCTCAGGCCCAGCTCGATGCCGCGGGCCCGGAGCAGGCCCTCAAGCATCCCAATTGGAGCATGGGCCAGAAGATCACCATCGATTCAGCCAGCCTCATGAACAAGGGGCTTGAGCTCATCGAGGCGTTTCATCTGTTCGATGTTGACATCGACCAGCTCGACGTCCTGGTGCACCCGCAATCCATTATCCATAGCCTCGTCGAATATCGCGATGGCTCGACTTTGGCGCAGCTTGGCATGCCGGATATGCGCACGCCCATCGCCTATGCTTTGGCGTGGCCCGGTCGCATTGAGGCGCCAGTGGCACAGCTTCGCCTCGAGCAGATCGGCCAGCTGACTTTCGAGGCTTTGGACGAAAAACGCTTTCCTGCCGTGGCCTTGTGCCTGGCGGCTCTGGCCCGTGGCGGCAGTGCCACGACGGTTCTGAATGCGGCCAACGAAATTGCCGTGGCCGAATTTTTGTCGAAACGGATTCCGTTTCCGGGTATCACTGCGCTTGTCAGTGGGGTGCTGGACCGAGCCGAGGGCGATGATATGCTCTGTCCATTGACGGCTCTTGACGATGTCTTCGCGGCCGACGCTTATGGCCGACGGATCGCCGCCGAGCTGGTGGCCTCTGGATTTTGTAGCCGGTGACGGGACGGTAGGACCGGTCCTCTGCGTTGAATGGAAGAGTTGCCGGTAGGGTAGGTGGGAGAGAATGGATTTTTCGCATATGGTCGGCTCTGGATTATGGACGACTTTGTCCTATCTTGTGCCGTTCCTGTTCGTCCTCACGATCGTCATTTTCTTCCATGAGTTGGGGCATTTCCTGACGGCGCGAGCCTGTCGCGTGAAGATCGACGCCTTCGCGGTGGGCTTCGGCAAGTCTCTGTTCACCTGGCTCGACAAGCACGGCACCCAGTGGAAGATCGGCTGGCTGCCCTTGGGCGGCTATGTGAGTTTTCGCGGCGACAGCTCTGTTGCCAGCACGCCCGACCGAGAGGTTCTCGAAGCCGCCGAGAAGGATCCGGTGGAGGCAGCCCAGCTCTTCCATAACAAGCCGCTCGCTCAGCGTGCGGCGGTTGTGGCGGCGGGCCCCATCGCTAACTTCATCGTTGCGATTCTCATCTTTGCTCTGACTTTCATGGTCGTTGGCCGTCAGGTGAGCCCGCCGATTGCCGATACGGTGCAGCCGGACACGCCGGCCGCCGCGGCGGGAATTGTGGCGGGCGACGAGATCAGGAAGGTCGATGGACGGACCATCGAGACCTTCGGGGACCTGCAGAGAATCGTCGGCGATAATGCGGGAACGCCGCTCCGGATCGAGGTGCTCCGCAACGGCCAGACGATCAATCTCGACGTAACCCCGGCGGCTCGCGAGATCACCGACCGCTTTGGCGGCAAGCATGTTGTGGGTGTGCTCGGCATCGCCCGCGACGCCAATGAGGAGGTTCGCGTCGAGCGCTTTGGCCCGGTGATGGCGCTGTGGAAGGGCACCGAGCAGACCTGGTATGTGATCACCCGCACCCTGTCTTACGTGGGTCAGGTGATCGCCGGGACTCAGAGTGCCGACCAGTTGGGCGGCCCGCTGCGGATCGCTCAGATGTCGGGTGAGGTTGCGACGATTAGTTTCCTCGCGCTTCTGAATTTGGCTGCGGTCCTGTCTGTAAGCATCGGATTGGTCAACTTGTTTCCGATTCCGATACTTGATGGAGGTCACCTTTTGTATTACGCCATCGAGGCGGTGCGGGGGCGGCCGCTGAGCGCCAGGGCTCAGGATATGGGGTTTCGAGTGGGAATGGCTTTGGTGTTGATGCTCATGCTGTTCGCGACGTGGAACGATCTCGTCCACTTCGAACTGTTTTGAATTTGACACTATGGTCGGGGAAATGGCCATGCTGGACATCATCAGGTTTTCAGCGCTGATGAAACCGCGTACAACAACTTGTTACACGCGTTTCGTCCAGGGGCGGGGACAACAACTAATGATTGGTAACTTATGCGCTACCGGTTCGTAATTGCCGCCTTTTTGGCCATGCTGTTTACCGTTCCGGGACCGATCGCGGGGATCGGCTTCGGGGTGAGCGAGGCGTATGCGCAGACTGTGTCGCGCATCGTTGTCGAGGGTAATCAGCGTATCGATCCAGAGACCGTCGAAGCTTATATGCAGCTCGGCCCTGGCGATGCTTTCGACTCAGAGCGCGTCGACCAATCTCTGAAGACCCTCTTCCAAACAGGTCTTTTCTCTGACGTTCAGATCTTTCAGCGCGGCAATGTGCTGGTGGTGAAGGTTGAGGAGAACCCGCTGATCAATCAGATCAGCTTCGAGGGCAACAGCGAGATTACCGACGTCAATCTCGGCAAGGAAGTCGAGCTGAAGCCGCGCATGGTCTTCACCAGGGCCCGGGTTCAGAGCGATGTTCAGCGCTTGACTGCACTCTACAGGCGCTCCGGGCTCTTCGCGGCGCGGATCGAACCCAAAGTCATCCGTCTGCCTCAGAACCGCGTCAATCTGGTCTTTGAGATCAACGAAGGCGAGACCACGCGTATTCAGCGCATCGCCTTCGTCGGTAATGAGGCCTTCTCCGATGGCCAGCTGCGCGATGTGATCACCACCGAAGAATCGCGTTGGTGGAAGATCCTCACCTCGTCGGACAATTATGATCCCGATCGCCTGGCCTACGACAAGGAACTGCTCCGTCGCTTCTACCTGAACAGCGGTTACGCCGACTTCCAGGTGCTGTCGGCCACGGCGGAACTGTCGCCTGACGGCGAGAACTTCTACATCACCTTCACGGTGCAGGAGGGTCCGCAGTACAATTTCGGACCTGTGGCGGTGGATCCTGGCACCACGGGCCTCAATCCGGAAGAGTTGATGACCAAGGTCAAGACCCGCGAGGGCGAGATCTACAACGCCGAACTGGTCGACAATTCCGTGGAGCGCATCACCGTCGATGCGGGCACGGCCGGCTATGCTTTCGCCAAGGTGCGTCCTCGGGTGGACCGCGACGAGGCGACCCGGACGGTTGGTCTGACTTACACTCTCGAAGAAGGCCCTCGCGTCTATATCGAGCGGATCGACATCGTCGGAAACACCCGGACACAGGATAATGTCATCCGTCGTGAAATCCGCTTGGTGGAAGGTGACGCCTATAATCGCGTTCTCGTGGACCGCGCGCGGCGGCGGATCACGGCCCTCGACTTCTTCGGCAAGGTGGACATCATCGAGCAGCCGGGCAGTGCGCCCGACCGGGTGCTCCTGACTGTTCAGGTTGAAGAGAAGTCGACCGGCACTCTGAACTTCGCAGCCGGTTACTCGACCTCTGAAGCGGTGGTGGGATCGGTGAGCGTCACCGAGCGAAACCTCTTGGGTAAGGGCCAGTTCGTCCGTTTGGCGACATCCTTAAGCTTCAAGCGTCAGGAACTGGATTTCAGCTTCACCGAGCCCTATTTCCTCGGCCGCAACCTTTCTGCCGGTATCGACGCCTATGGAACGCGGACCGACCAGCAGAATGAATCGTCATTCGATCTCAGACAGGTCGGTGCGGGCTTCCGTTTGGGCTTCCCGCTGTCGGAAAACAGCCGGGTGACCACGCGCTATAACTTCACCAACCGCAAGATCTCGGACGTCCCGGATAATGCTTCGCAGGCCATTATCCAGTCCGAAGGCACCACCAACATCTCGCTGGTGGGAGCGACTTATGTTTATGACATGTTGGACAACCCTCTGCGTCCGACTCAGGGCTATCGCTTCCAGATGTCGGCGGATATCGCCGGCCTTGGCGGCGATGCGAAATGGGCCCGCAGTGAAGTCGCCGCCTATTACTTCTATCCCATCTGGGATGGCGTGGTGCTGATGGCCCGTGGTACGGCCGGTCACATGGAGCCGCTGAGCGGTGAGATCCAGCCGGTCGACCGGTTCTTCAAGGGTGGCAACTCCTTCCGCGGCTTCGAGCGTGCCGGTATCGGCCCGCGCGATACATCGACCTCGCGGGATGACGCTCTCGGCGGCTACACCTACGGCATCGGTACCGTTGAGGTAACGTTCCCCCTCGGCCTGCCGGAAGAGTTCGGCATCAGGGGTGCGGTCTTCTCCGATTTCGGTACGCTGTTCAACGCGCCGGATAACTTCTCCTGCTCCAACGGCAAGAGCGATTGCTTGGTCGGCGACAATTCGGCGCTGCGCGCCTCAGTCGGCGCCAGCGTGATCTGGGAATCGCCGTTCGGACCGCTCCGCTTCGACTTCGCCGATGCGCTGCTGAAGGAAAAATACGACAAGACGGAATGGTTTAGGTTCAGCGTCGGAACCTCCTTCTAAGAACTTGAGACAGGCCGGCACTTCGCCGGCCTGTATCTTTTTGAGCCATCGCTTGCGGTCGTGGTGTTCTGTTGCTAGCTATGCCTCTCCAAGTCCGAGGCATCAGTAAAGGCGACGCCGACATGGCGGAGAGCACCCCAGCAGTGACACTCGAGTCGGCCGATATCGGGCGCATCATGCGCCTCTTGCCCCATCGCTATCCGTTTCTGATGATCGACAGGATCGTCGACATGAACGGGGACCTCTCCGGCGTCGGCATCAAGAATGTCACCATCAACGAGCCGTATTTCGCGGGTCATTTCCCTGAATTTCCGGTGATGCCGGGGGTCCTGTTGATCGAAGCCATGGCGCAGACGGCAGGCGGGATCGTCATCGCCAGCCGCGGCGAGGAAGGCATGGGCAAGCAGGTCTTCTTCATGACCATCGACAAGGCGCGCTTCCGCAAGCCGGTGACGCCCGGCGACACCGTGCGGGTCCATGTGCAGCTCCTGCGCAAGCGCTCGAGCGTATGGAAATACAAGGGCGAGGCTTGGGTCGAAAAGCGCCTCGTGGCGGAGGCCGAGATCAGCGCCATGCTCACCGATGGCAAGGTGCTGTGAGTGTATCCGCTTCCGCCCAATAAAAAAGCCGCCGGAGTTCGGCGGCTTTTTTGGAGTTGGACTATTCGCAGCCCTATTTCCGCATGTCGATCGGAACGTAGCCCCGCTGCGTGGCCCCCGTATAGAGCTGCCGGGGCCGGCCGATCTTCTGGCTGGGATCTTCGATCATTTCCTTCCACTGGGCGATCCAGCCCACCGTGCGGGCGACCGCGAACAGCACCGTGAACATGGATGTCGGGAAACCCAGCGCCTTCAGCGTGATCCCCGAATAGAAATCGATGTTTGGATAGAGCTTCTTCTCGATGAAATACTCGTCATGCAGCGCGAGCTGTTCGAGTTCCTTGGCCACGTCGAACAGCGGGTCATCCTTGATCCCGAGCGCGTCCAGGACCTCGTGAGTGGTCTGCTGCATGATCTTCGCGCGCGGATCATAATTCTTGTAGACCCGGTGCCCGAAGCCCATCAGCCGGAACGGATCGTTCTTGTCCTTGGCCTTTTCGATGAATTTCGGGATGTTTTCGGGATGCCCGATCTCCATCAGCATGTTCAGCGCCGCCTCGTTGGCTCCGCCATGGGCCGGCCCCCACAGGCAGGCGATGCCGGCGGCGATGCAGGCGAAGGGATTGGCCCCTGACGATCCCGCCAGGCGCACGGTGGAGGTCGAGGCGTTCTGCTCGTGATCGGCATGCAGGATGAAGATCCGGTCGATCGCCCGCGCCAGAACCTTGTTCTGCTTGTAGGGCTCGCAGGGGACGCCGAAACACATGTAATGGAAGTTGGAGGCGTAATCGAGGTCGTTGCGCGGATACATGAAGGGCTGGCCGACCGAATACTTATACGCCATGGCGGCGATGGTCGGCATCTTCGCGATCATGCGCCGGCTGGCGACTTCCCGTTGCCAGGGATCATGGATGTCGGTTGAATCATGGTAGAAGGCGGCGAGGGCGCCGACCACGCCGACCATGATCGCCATGGGATGCGCATCGCGGCGGAATCCGGAGAAGAACCGGTTCATCTGCTCATGCAGCATGGTGTGATAGGTGATCGCCGTCTCGAACTCCGTCCGCTGCGCCGGATTGGGAAGGTCCCCATAGAGCAGCAGGTAGCAGGTCTCGAGAAAATCGCCCTGCTCGGCGAGTTCGTCGATCGGATAGCCGCGATACAGCAGGACGCCCTCGTCCCCATCGATATAGGTGATCTTGGATTCGCAGCTGGCCGTCGAGGTGAAGCCGGGATCATAGGTGAAATTGCCGGTATCGGCATAGAGCGACGAGATGTTGATCACGTCAGGCCCGATCGTGCCCTTGCGGACCGGCAGATCTCTGGTCTGTCCGTTGATCGTCAGGCTGGCGGTCGGGTTCTTGACGTGCTCGTCCATGGCTCGTGCCCTTTGTCATTTCCGGATATGATACGGAGGATCGGAGAAAGAGTGCATTGCCGCAAGCAGACAAATCACTCCGACACTTCACCGTGACGGCGCCCGTATCCGTCTTCGCTACTCCAATCCGCAGATTGCCGCAAGCTCTGGCAACCGTGGAATTTTGCCTAGATTTTAGGCAGGTACGACTTGATCTCGCAACCGTCCTAAAGCCTCGTCCCGTCCCAGCACCCAGAGCACGTCGAAGATCCCCGGCGAGATATTCGACCCCGTCAGCGCCGCCCGCAAGGGCTGCGCGACCTTGCCGAGTTTCACCTGGCGTTCCTCCGCCACTGCCCTGACCGCCGCCTCCAGGCACGGAACCTCCCAGTCCGGCAGCGCCTCCAGCGCAGGCACCAGAGCTGCGATCAAGCGCCGAGCCTCGTCGTCCAGCAACTCGGCCGCCTTGTCGTTCAGCGGCAGAGGTCGCTCTGCAAACAGAAAATAGGCGTTTGCAGCGAGTTCTACCAGGGTCTTTGCCCGTTCTTTGAGACCGGGCATGGCCGCCAGCAGCTTGCCCCGCAGCGAGGTGTCGAGCTTGGCCAGCATGGCCTCTCCGCCCGCGGCATGGGGCAGAAAGGCGATCAGGGCCTCGAGCAGGGCGGCATCGTCCATGTGCCGGATGTAATGCCCATTGATGCTTTCGAGCTTGGCGAAATCGAACCGCGCCGGCGATCGGCCGACGGCGCCGAGCCCGAACCACTCGACCATCTGCTCTGTGGAAAAGATCTCGTCATCGCCGTGGCTCCACCCGAGCCGCACGAGATAGTTGCGCATGGCCTCCGGCAGATATCCCATGTCCCGATAGGCCTCGACTCCCAGCGCCCCGTGGCGCTTGGAGAGCTTCGCACCATCGGGTCCGTGGATCAGCGGGATATGCGAGAAGCTCGGCACCGTCCAGCCCATGGCGGCGTAGATATGGCTTTGCCGGGCGGCATTGGTCAGGTGATCGTCACCGCGGATGATATGGGTGATCGCCATGTCGTGGTCGTCCACCACCACCGACAGCATATAGGTGGGTGTGCCGTCGGACCGCAGCAGCACCAGATCATCCATGTCGCTATTCGGGAAGACCACGCGGCCCTGCACCTGATCGTCGATGACCGTCTCCCCTGAGAGCGGCGCCCTGAGGCGGATCACGGGTTTCACGCCTGCGGGAGCCTCGCTGGCATCGCGATCGCGCCACCGGCCATCATAGCGCGGCGCCCGTCCCTCGGCGCGGGCCTTGTCCCGCATCTCCGCCAGCTCCTCTTGGCTGGCATAGCAGAAATAGGCGCAGCCCCTGCGCATCATCTCGTGTGCGACTTCCTGGTGGCGGTCGACCCGCTTCGACTGAAACACCGGCGCCTCGTCCCAGTCGAGGCCGAGCCATTCGAGGCCGGCGAAGATCGCCGAGATGGCCTGGTCCGTCGACCGTTCCCGATCCGTGTCCTCGATCCGCAGCAGCATCTTGCCGCCGGTGTGGCGGGCATAGAGCCAGTTGAACAGGGCGGTGCGTGCGCCCCCGATATGGAGGTAGCCGGTGGGCGAGGGGGCAAAACGCGTAATGACGCTTGTGGACATGTGAAGATCCGACGGTGCAGGAGCAGGGGAAGCAGAATAGCATGTTTGGGAGGGGCCCTTACCATGAGCCGGGTGACTTTCCAAATTTCACGCGGCACGGCACGGGCGCGCCAACTCATCGCACGCCGCGGGGGCTTTCGTGTCGACTGAGACCTCATCGACCTCAGGATGGCACCGTCCTTTCGGGTGGCATTGGCCTCCCTGGCGGCAGGGGCGGCGCTGGGATCGCGTCGCCGAATTCATCCGCCGTTTGCCATCCTGGGACGGGAGGATCCTGACCGATGCGCTGCGCCGCGAGCGCGCCGGGACAATTCTCTGGTGCCCCGTCTTTCTGGGCCTTGGCATTGCCGGCTTCTTCGCTCTGGATGAGGATCCCGGGCTTCTGGTTTTAGGCCTCGCTGGCCTGCTCACGGCGAGCTGCATCGCGGTTTCCCTGATCTGGCATCGGGTGGCGACCCCGGCCTTCCTCCTCGCCTGCCTCGGCATCGGCTTCGCCATGGCCTTCATGCGCAGCGCGGCCTTGGACACGCCCTTATTGCTGTGGCCGACCGCCACCGTTCAGGTGACGGGAGACGTGAAGCTCGTGGAGGGCGAGCCCGGTCGTCGGCGGATGGCCATTCTCGACATCGTCCAGATCGAGGGATTGAGGGCCAATCCGGCACCGGCGCGCATCCGGATCGCTGTCGGCCGCAATGGCGCAGCCCTCCGTCCCGGCGATCGCGTGAGCCTGTCCGCGAAGCTCTTTCCCTTGCCGCGGCCGACCGTGCCCGGGGGGTACGATTACGGTCGCAGCCTCTGGTTCGAGGGCGTCGGGGCGACGGGAATAGGTTATGGCGAGATCCAGACCATTCCGCACGACCCATTATTCGGCCAACGCCTCCGCATCGCCATCGAGACTCTTCGCGGCAGCATCGCCGCAGCGATCCGGACGGTTCTTCCCGGCCCCAGCGGCGGCATGGCCGTGGCCCTGGTGATCGGCGATCGCAGTGGCATCCCGAAGGACGTGACCACAGCCTTCCGCATCTCCGGCCTGTCCCATGTGATCTCCATTTCCGGCCTGCATATGAGCCTGATCGCAGGCACCACCTTCTGGCTCGTCCGCGCCCTCCTGTCCCTGTGGCCCGCGCTGACGATCCGCCTTCCCGTCAAGAAGATCGCGGCGACGGCGGCCCTGGTCACCGCCTCGGGCTATTTCCTGATCTCCGGCTTCGATGTCGCCACCCAGCGCTCCTTCGTGATGATCGCCATCATGTTCTTCGCCATCTTGCTGGATCGTCCTGCGATCTCCATGCGCAATGTGGCCCTGGCCGCCATCCTGGTTTTGATCCTCGCCCCCGAGGCGGTCCTCTCGGTGAGCTTTCAGCTGTCCTTTCTGGCGGTCATGGCCCTGGTGGCCATGTTCGCAGCCTTGTATGAAAACCGCTCGAGCGACGAGACGGGCTCGGGCCCAAAAACGCCGGTCGGCGCCTCCGTGCGGTTTGCCCAAAGAGCGACCGGTGCGGCCGTCATGACGACCTTGACCGCCGGCCTGGCGACGGCACCGGTGGCCGCCTATCACTTCCAGCGCCTGGCCTCATACTCTTTGCTCGCCAATCTTCTGGCGACGCCCGTGATCGGCATCCTCATCATGCCGATGCTGCTGCTGAGCCTGGTCTTGATGCCCTTTGGTCTCCATGACTGGCCCTTATGGTCGGCAGGGATCGGAATCGACCTGCTCATCGGCATCGCCCGATGGGTCTCCTCCCTGCCGGGAGCGGAAGGCATCGTCCCCGCCATGCCTCTGTCGGCCATCATGATGATCAGCGCTGGAGCCCTGGTGCTCCTGCTGTGCCGCACGGGGCTGCGTTATACGGGCATCGGGATCGCCGTGGCCGGTTTTGCTGTCGCAGCCTTTCCTTCCCACCCGGCCATGGTGATCGACGGGGAGGGCAAAGTGGTCGCCCTTCGCAATTCCGAAGGCCTCCTTGTGCTCAGCGACGCCCGCAAGGCGACGTTCGCGGCCCGACAATGGCTGGCGCGCGACGGCGACGCGGCCTCTCCCGCTGCAGCGGCACGTCGATCGGGATTTGCCTGCGATGCCCAGGCCTGCGTCGGCACCCTGGAGGAAGTCCTGCCCGTATCCGTCGTCAAGTCTCGCGCGGCCCTGGACGAGGAATGCCGGCGGGCTGCCATCCTCATTACCGACTTCCCCGTCGACCGGCCCTGTGCGACGCCGAAGATCGTGATCGACCGTCGAGCCCTGATGCGCAGCGGTGCCCATCAGCTTGATTTGGACGGCGACGGCCGGCTTCGGGTGAAAACGGTACGAAGCGAAAGCGGCAACCGTCCCTGGGTGATCGAGGCCCAGCGCGCCAAGCGCCGGTAACGCCCGCGCCAAGCGCCGGTAAGCCCTGGGGCGAGCCCTCCAAGATTCAAACCAGCGCGGCCGAGCCCCGTGGACCGTGCGGCCAAGGGAGCGCCCGTCGCCACCAAGGCCCGCGGCGGGTGCTGCTCAGGCCCAGGGCGCGCGCGGAAGGCCCACGGCGAGAGCAGCTGAAGACCCACCCGGCACCGCCAATCCTCGTGGACCGAGCCGTCTACGGCGTACCCGCAGCAACCGAGGCCCGCGGCGAGTTCTGCTCAGGCCCACGGCGCGCGTGGCAAAGGTCGATATTGAGCGCGGCCGATAGTCCCGCCTACGGGCGCCAAGCCGTGGGACCAGTGCCGTGAAAGTCCATGCCCACACCCTTGAGACCGCGGCGAGCGAAGCTCAGGCCCCGCGACCAGCATCGCTTAGCCAGGGGAACCGAACCGGTCAACGATGGGAGCAGCGTTTTGAAACTGCTGGCAAGTTGTCTGAAACCCGACCCGGCCATCCCGCGCCCGAGACGTGAAGGGATGATCGACGCCGGCTTGGAGAACCAGGTCGGTGGTGACGACGGGGCGCTGAGGCCGCTGAGGCCGCCAGGACGCTGGAGGCGCAGTCAAGCGTCCTTCAAGACGGACGATCCGCAAATCCGCAAGGCTACGCAAACGCCAACCGCAGGCAAGGCGAACCGCTGGGAACGACAGCGCACCGGCAATGACAGCGCACCGGCTTTCACAGCGCACCGGCTTTCACAGCGCACCGGCCACGCTAACGTACCGGCCACGCGAAGGCCCGGCATCACGAACCACCGGCACAGCGAACGCGCCGCTGTCGACGATTCACCGTTGGCTCCGCCGCCAAAAAACGGCAGCGCAGCGGAGAGGCGTTGCGGAGCATCGGCAGGCTTCGTTGGCCGCCTCTCAGCCCCCCAGCCGCTTCTCAATACCGGCGGATGAGGCCGATGAGCTTGCCTTGGATCTTCACGCGATCCGGACCGAAGATGCGCGTTTCATAGGCCGGGTTGGCGGCTTCCAGCGCGATCGAATCGCCTTTACGGCGGAGGCGCTTCAGGGTGGCTTCCTCGCGGTCGACGAGCGCGACGACGATTTCACCGTTATTAGCCTGATCAGCGCGTCGGATCAGCACCGTGTCCCCATCGAGAATGCCGGCCTCGATCATGGAATCGCCTTTGACCTCGAGGGCGAAATGCTCCCCGGGGCTGAGCATGTCGGCCGGGACGCTGATATTATGGGTGTGATCCTGGATGGCATCGATGGGCACGCCGGCCGCGATGCGTCCCATCACCGGCACGATCGCGGGCTCGGCCCTGCCAGTGTCGCCCGCGGCCATGGGGCGGATCTTGCCCAGGGACCCTTCAATGATATTCGGATTGAATCGCCGCTGCGGCGCCGACGCAAGTCCGCCATTATAGGATTCGGGCAGGCGCACGACCTCGAGCGCCCGAGCCCGGTGCGGCAGTCTGCGAATGAATCCGCGCTCCTCGAGAGCGGTGATCAGCCGGTGAATGCCCGATTTGGAGCGCAGGTCGAGCGCCTCTTTCATCTCCTCGAACGATGGCGGCACGCCGGCCTCCTTCAGTCGCTCGTGGATGAACATCAGCAGCTCGTGTTGCTTGCGCGTCAGCATATCGGATCGGCCTACTTTTGGCCCGGAGCCGCAAGCCTCTTTTCGAGGCCCGACTCAAGGGAGAACAAAGACGAAACCTTTATAGGCGTTCTATATATGTTCAGCAAGGTTAAAGCAGGATTAAGGACGCCCGATCACTCAAGCTCCCGCAGGACGGCAAGTGCTCGGTCGGCTTCGCCGCGGAACACAGCCGTGGCTCAGAGGCTCTTCAGTTGAAGACTTTGTAGATGAACTGGGCGATGTCGCTCTCGAGCGGGAAGGAGAGCATGCCCATGACCGAATAGCCCAGCAGCCAGGGCATCAGATAGAAGCGGATCATGAAGAAGAACCACGCCACGTAGAGCGGCACCAGCGGGTCCACAAGGAAAGCGGGGGTGATGGGGCGGAAGACGCGCAGCAGGGGATTTGTGGCCCGCACGAACACCCGCATGAAGAAGAATTCGGAATCCTCCCGCAGGAAGAGGTTCATGGCGGCCCGGCCGATCAGCGTCCACATGACGAGACCGAGGACATAGTCCACCACGATGACCCAGAGCGGGTGGATGGTGATGAGGTGTTCCAAGGATCCCCGCCTCAAGATGCAAGCGGGGGGCGGGATCAGATCCCGCCCCCCATGTCATTGCATAAAGCCGTTTAGTGTCCGGCTGCAAGCATTGTGCGGCCGCCGGGGATCCGGACCTCGTCGACCATGTCCTGGATCTCCTTGGACGGCACTCGCGTCATCAGCGAGACCGCGACCATGGCGACCAGGCTGACGGCCATGCCGACGATGCCGAAGCGGACGTCGTCGATGCCGAGCCAGGGCGTCATGATCTTGTTGAAGACCAGATACAGATAGAGCGATCCGGCGACGAAGCCGCCGACCATGCCGGCGATCGCCCCTGGAGCATTCGCCCGCTTCCACCAGATGCCGAGCACAAGGGGGAAGAACAGTCCCGAGCAGGCGAAGTCGAAGGCCCAGGCCACGGCGCCCAGGATCCCGGTGAGCTTGAGCGAAGCGATGAACGCCGCCGCGGCTCCGATGAAGAGCAGCAGCACGCGGGCAACAATCAGGCGCCGGCGCGTGTCGGCCTTGGGATCGATGATCTTGTAGTAGAGATCATGCGACAGTGCGTTGGCGATGGCGAGCAGCAGCCCGTCCGCGGTCGACATGGCGGCCGCAAGGCCACCCGCGGCCACGAGGCCCGAGATCACATAGGGAAGGCCGGCAATTTCAGGCGTGGCGAGCACGACGATGTCGGGCCGCATGAAGAACTCGTTCAGCTGCACGATGCCGTCGCCATTCTGGTCGACGACCGCGAGCATGCCGACGGAGCTCCAATGCTTCACCCATTCGAGGTTCGAGACGTCGGCGAAGGCTTTGCCGATGACCGAGGTTGCCAAGGTGGGATCCAGAAGCTGCAGCTTCGTCAGCGTGGCCAGGGCCGGCGCCGAGAAATAGAGCAGGAAGATGAACAGGAGCGACCAGCCGACCGAGCGGCGGGCTGAGCGGACCGTTGGCGTTGTGAAGTAGCGCATGAGGATATGCGGCAGCGAAGCGGTGCCCGCCATCATGCAGATCGCCAGTGAGACCATGGCCCAGCCATTGCCCGCTGGGTTGTTCTGCGGGTTCACCAGGACCGACAGGCCGGGGATGGGTTGCGCCGCCGGTGCCAGGCCGTACTGGGCCTCCAGCTCGGTGATCCGGGCGAGGGCACCGCCATAGTTGAAATGCGGGATGATGCCGAAATCCTGGCGGTTCGACATCCAGATGATGGGCACCAGATAGGCGATGATCAGCACGATATACTGCGCAACCTGGGTCCAGGTCACGCCGCGCATCCCGCCCAGCATGGAGCAGATGAAGATGCCGAGCAGGCCCAGCCAGACGCCGAGTTCGAAGGGGATGCCGAGCGTCTGTGCGGCGATCGTCCCGGTGGCGTTGATCTGTGCCGTCACATAGGTGAAGGACGCGACCACGAGGATGATTACTGCGCAGAGGCGCGCGGTATTGCCGCCATAGCGGGTCCCGACGAAGTCCGGCACGGTGTAGCAGCCGAACTTGCGCAGATAGGGTGCCATGAGGGAGTTGACGAGCACATAGCCGCCCGTCCATCCGACGATATATCCAAGATAGGGATAGCCGCCGAAATAGACCCCGCCCGCGAGGGCCACGAAGGAGGCGCCGGACATCCAGTCCGCCGCTGTGGCCATGCCGTTATAGAGTGCGGGGACTTCCCGGCCGGCCACGTAATAGGCATCCACTTCCGCAGTGCGCGACAGCCAGCCGATGATGGCATAGATGGCGATGGTGAACAGCAGGAAGCCGACGCCGATGACTTCGGCGCCGACGCCGAGACTTTCCAGGACCGCCATGAAGGCGAAGAAAATCAGAAACCCGACTGTATAAAGAGTATAGACCAACCCAAGGTTGTCTATGAACCGCTTGTCGCGGACTGCTTCCTCATTGTTGTTAGCCATTGGTCCGCCCCCCTATTCGATTCCGAATTCGTCATCGATGCGATCCTGCATCCAGTTCTGGATCCAGATCAGTGCGACGAAGGCGATGAGCGATCCCTGTACGCTCATGTAGTAACCCAGAGGAAATCCGAGAAAACTAAAGGAATTTAGGGACGCAGCGTTCCAGGGAATGATGATTCCGAAAAGCGCCCACAGCGCGAGGACGACATAGGTCAAGTTTCTGGTCTTGATCCAGTGGCGATCCATGGCACCAGTGTCTGTACTGGACATGTAATGTTCCTCCCCTCTCTCAAATGCAAATGTGTTCCCTGCATTTCGAGGCCCGCTTCCTAAGTGGAATCGGTACCTGCACAATGATTACAAGCGGATTTCAATTGCGCAAATAAGCCTATCGTAGCATTCCATTGTTGTTTTCGATGTTTCATCTGGAGCCATGAAGCAAATCCCGGCCCAATTGATCGACGCTGCCAGGTGGGTGATAGATCTCGCAGCCGGATTCTCGTCGCGCCACGACACGGCACCCATCGACACGGTTCAGCGCCTCTTTCACTTCGCCAGCACCCGCTCGGCTCTGGTCACCCAGAAGAAGCTCTATGGCTATCTGAAGGAGCGCATGGGGATGGGCTATCCGAAGATGTTCGAAGACGAGGTCTTCAGCGTCTCCATCCGGATCGCCAACATGAACATCTTCGCGGCGTCCTTGTCCGACCTGACCATCCATGCGGTGGCCCATGTGGCGCCCTCGCGGAGCGAGGCGCCGGCCCGCGATCCGATGGCCCGTGCCTGCTACCGGTCAGGGCTCGCCGACAACAGCGAGAGCGTACAGGATCTGGATGCACCTCGGGCATGGACGGCGGCGTTCGAGCAGCGCCTGGCGGAAACCCATTGGGAGAACATCGCCGCCGGCGCCAGCGCCTTCACGCACAGCCCCAAGGCCCTGGTGGAATGGGCGCCCATCGCGGAAGATCTGAAGAAATACGACCGTGAGATCGTCGAGAGCTCGATGCGCTTCGCCTGGAACGAGATCCGCGAGGATTTCCGCAACCGGACCGATGCGCCGGCCGTCCTTGCCGATTGGTACCGGAAGCCGCAGGGCTAAGCGGCAACGACTCAGAAGTCGAGCCGCAGGATCTCCACCGCGCTGCCGGCCTCCGCGGTGGGGGCATGGGGCGGCCGGATGATCAGGCAGTCGGCATTGGCGAGGCTGCGCTGCATGGAGCTGTCCTGGATCTCCATGGCCCGGGCGCAGAGCCGTCCGCCGGCGTCCCGCACGAGCTTCGCCCGGATATAGTCTTGCCGCTCGTCATTGGCCTTGAGCCCCTCCGCCAGCGGCACGGTCTCGACATCGTCGCCGGCGGTACGACCGAGCAGCGCCATCATCAGCGGATGCAGGAACACCCGGGCGCAGACCAGGGCCGAGACGGGGTTGCCCGGCAGGCCCAGGACCCGCTTTCCCTCCAGATGGCCGAACATCAGCGGCTTCCCCGGCCGGATCGCCAGCCGCCAGAAGGCGAGCTTCAGGCCCGATCGGACCAGCGCCTCCTGGACCAGGTCGTGATCGCCCACCGAGGCGCCGCCGATGGTGACCAGCACATCGGCATCGAGGCCCCGCTCGATGGCAGCCTCCAGTGCCGGAAGCGTGTCGCCGACGATGCCCAGATCGACGGCCAGCCCTCCAAAACTGCGTACGAAGCTGCTGAGAGCATGATTGTTCGAGGACAGGATCTGGTCGTCGCGGGGCAGCGAGCCCGGCTCCACCAACTCGTCCCCGGTCGGCAGGATGGCGATCACCGGCTTGCGCCGCACCGCGAGATGCGCCTGGTTGGCGGAAGCCGCGAGCCCGATATGCCGCGCCGTCAGCAGAGTCCCCGCCGCGATCAGCATGTCGCCGCGGGCGACGTCCAACCCCTTCTTCCGGATGTGGCGCGGCCGCGATTCCGCTTCGTTCACTTGCACCCTGTCGCCATCGGCGGTGACGTTTTCCTGGACCACCACGGCATCTGCGCCCTCCGGCACGGGAGCACCGGTGAAGATGCGCACGGCCTCTCCCGGCTTCAGCCGCTCGGCAAACCCGTGTCCCGCGCGGGAGAGGCCCACCAGCTTGAGCATCGGCGTCTTGCCCACCACGTCTTCGAAGCGGACGGCGTAACCATCCATGGCGGAGGCATGGAACGGCGGCTGATCGCGCTCTGCGATGACCGGCATGGCCAGCGTCCGCCCCAACGCGTCATCCAGCGCGACGATCTCCTCGCCCACGGGCACCACGTCCGCAAGGATCTGGCGCAACGCGTCTTTCACGGGCAGGAGGTTTGCCATCTCAGCCTTCTTGGTAATGTCCGGATTTCCCGCCGAGCTTCTCGATGACGCGGATGTCGCCGATGCGCATGCCGCGATCCACCGCCTTGCACATGTCGTAGAGGGTGAGGCAGGCGACGCTCACCGCCGTCAGCGCTTCCATCTCGACCCCGGTCTTGCCATTGACCTTGACCCGGGCGGTGACGTCGATCCGCGAGGCGTCGCGGTCGACCTCGAACTCGACAACGGCCTTCGTGATGCCGAGCGGATGGCACAGGGGAATCAGCTCGTGGGTGCGTTTGGCGGCCATGATCCCGGCGATGCGGGCGGTGGCGATGACGTCGCCCTTTTCGGCGTCTCCGGCGAGGATCATCGCCAGGGTTTCCGGCTTCATCCAGACGCTGCCGCCGGCCAGCGCCATGCGCGCCGTCTCCGCCTTGTCCGAGACGTCGACCATCATCGCCCGGCCCTTGTCGTCGAGATGGGTGAGGCCGCGGGACTCTGTCATGATGAGCCTTCCTTGTCGCTGCTTGCGCCCTGGAGCAGCATCCGCGTCGCCGCGGCGACGTCGTCCTGCCGCATCAGGCTCTCGCCCACCAGGAAGCTCAAGACATGGGCGCGCGCCAGCCGCTCGAGATCGGCCGTCGTGAAAATCCCGCTCTCCCCTACGATCATCCGGTCCCTCGGGATCATCGGTGCAAGCCGCTCGGTGGTCTCTAGCCGCACCTCGAAGGTTTTCAGGTCGCGGTTGTTGATGCCGATCAGCGGCGAGTCGAGCCGCAGGGCGAGCGCGAGTTCCGCCTCGTCATGCACCTCCACCAGCACGTCCATCCCGTACTCAAAGGCTGCGGCCTCGATCTCCCTGGCGAGGGCGTCGTCGATCATCGCCATGATGATCAGGATGCAGTCCGCACCCCACACCCTGGCTTCCGCGACCTGGTAGGGATCGAGCAGGAAGTCCTTGCGCAGCAGGGGAAGGGCGACGGCTGAGTGGATCTCTCGGAGATAGGTGAGGTCGCCCTGGAACGAGGGTCCATCCGTGAGCACCGACAGGCACGTCGCGCCGCCGGCTTCATAGGCCTGTGCAAGGGCAACGGGGTCGAAGTCGGCGCGAATCACGCCCTTGGACGGGCTTGCCTTTTTGATTTCCGCGATGAGCGCGAAGGACCCGTTTCGGACCCGCTCCTGGAGATGGCGGGCGAAACCGCGGCACGCCCCGGCCTCGCGCGCATCCCGGTCCAGGGCCGCAAAGCTCGTCCGCGCTTTGCTGGAGGCGACCTCCTCGCGCTTATAGGAGGCGATTCTGTCCAGGATGGTGGTCATCGGCCTGTCGCTATTCCTTGTTCGAGATGAAGACGAGCTGCTCCAGCACGGTCGCCGCAGCACCCGAGTCGATGGCCTCGGCGGCCAGGGCGACGCCGTCCTTCAATGTCGCGCATTTGTCGGCGACCACGAGAGCGCCGGCTGTCGTCAGCAGCACGATGTCGCGAAACGCACTGCGGCCGCCCGCCAGCACGGTACGGATGGCTGCGGCATTCTGCTCGGCGTCCCCACCCCGAATCTCCTCCAGCGACGCCCGCGAAAGTCCGGCATCTTCGGGAGTGATCTCGAAGCTCCTCACCGCGCCGTCCTTCAACTCCGCCACATAGGTCGTGCCCGTGATCGTGATCTCGTCGAGACCGTCGGAGCCATGGGTGATCCAGACGCGGTCGGATCCGAGATTGCGAAGGACATGAGCCAGGGGTTCGACCCAGGCGCGCGCATAGACGCCGACCACCTGTCGCTTGACGCCGGCGGGATTGGAGAGGGGGCCGAGGAGGTTGAAGATGGTTCTTGTGCCGAGCTCCACCCGGGATGGGCCCACATGGCGCATGGCGGCGTGATGGGCGGGGGCAAACATGAAGCCCACGCCTGCGCCCTCTATGCATTCCTGGATCTTCGCCGGCGATGTATCGATATTGACCCCCAGCGCCATCAAGGCGTCTGCGGCCCCCGATTTCGAGGACAAGGCTCGGTTGCCGTGTTTCGCGATCCTGAGCCCGGCGCCGGCCGCGACCAAAGCCGAGCAGGTGGAGATGTTGAAGGTTCGGCTGCCGTCGCCGCCGGTGCCGACGATGTCGAGGGCATCGGCCGGGGCACTCACGCGCGTCATCTTGGAGCGCATGGTCTCCACCGCGCCGGTGATCTCGTCGATCGTTTCGCCGCGGACCCGCAGCGCCATGAGGAAGCCGCCGATTTGCGACGGCGTCGCAGCCCCCGACATCATGATGTCGAAGGCCTGCTGGGCCTCCTCCCGGCTCAGGGGCTGCCCGTCTGCGGCTTTGGCGATCAGAGGCTTGAAGTCGGTCATTGCTTCGCGGTCACACCGGCGAGGTCCAGGAAATTGCGCAGCAGCTGGTGGCCATGTTCGGAGGCGATGCTCTCGGGGTGAAACTGGACCCCATGCACGGGATGCGCCTTGTGCTGCAGCCCCATGATGAGTCCGTCCTCCGTCTCGGCCGTGATCATCAGCGCGTCCGGCAGGCTGTCGCGATCCACGATCAGCGAATGATAGCGCGTGGCCTGGAAGTCGCTGTTGATGCCGCGGAATACGCCCTGACCCTCATGGTGGATCTTGGACAGTTTCCCATGCATGACATGGGGTGCGCGGATGACCTCGCCGCCATAGACCTGTCCGATGGCCTGGTGGCCAAGACAGACGCCAAGAATGGGGATGCTCGGGCCGGCGCGCTCGACCAGCTCGACCGAGATCCCGGCCTCCTTCGGAGTGCAGGGACCGGGGGAAAGCACGATCGCCTCGGGCTTCAGCTCCATGACGCCGGAGGCCGAGATCTTGTCGTTGCGATAGACTTGAACCTCAGCGCCGAGTTCGCCCAGATAATGCACCAGATTATAGGTGAAGCTGTCGTAATTATCGATGAGGACGAGCATGGGCTTCCTCCACTGTGACGGGTTGGGGGGTCATTGTCCCATCCCGGCTTCCCCGGCGAAGCGCACCGCTTCTTCCGCAGCGCGGAACAAGGCCTTCGCCTTATTGACGCATTCCTGATGCTCGGCCTCCGGATCGCTGTCGGCGACGATGCCGGCTCCGGCCTGGACATACATTTTTCCGCCTTTGAGAATGGCCGTTCTCAGGACGATGCAGGTGTCCATGTCGCCACTGGCTGAGAAATAGCCGACGCAGCCGGCATAGGGGCCGCGCTTTTCCTTCTCCAGCTCCGCGATGATTTCCATGGCCCGAACCTTTGGGGCGCCCGACACCGTTCCCGCCGGAAACCCCGCCACCAGGGCGTCGATCGCATCATAATGGGGATCGAGCTCGCCTTCCACATGCGAGACGATGTGCATGACCTGGCTGTAGAATTCCAACGCGAACTGGTCCGTGACCTCGACCGTGCCGATCTTTGCCACCCGCCCCACGTCGTTGCGGCCGAGGTCGAGCAGCATGAGGTGCTCCGCCCGCTCCTTCGGATCGGCCAGCAGTTCCTTCGCCCGCGCTTGATCCTCCGCCGGGTTGGAGCCGCGCGGCCGGGTGCCCGCCAGCGGCCGGATGGTGACCTGGCCTTCGCGCACGCGCACGAGGATTTCGGGGCTCGAGCCGATGATGGAGAAATCGCCGAAATTCAGGAAATAGAGAAACGGGGAGGGATTGACCCGCCGCAGCGCCCGGTAGAGCGACAAGGGGCTGAGGCCGAAAGGTGCCTCGAACCGCTGGCTGAGGACGACTTGGAAGATGTCGCCGGCGAGGATGTAGTCCTTGGCCCGGCGGACCATCTCGCGGAATTCATCCGCTGAGGTGTTCGATGCGGCCGGCTGCACCGGTGCCACGTCCGCTTCGATGTGAAGATTGTGGTCGAGCGGACGGTTCAGCGCCGCCATCACGTCGCTTAGCCGCTCCTGTGCCCGCGCATAGGCGGCTTTCGCCTTGACCGAGGGGAGGGGGAAGACCGGCGTGACGATGGTCACTTCATCCTTCACAGAATCGAAGATGGCCATGATCGTGGGCCTGATCAGGATGCTGTCCGGGACGGCGAGGACGTCCGGGCCCGGCTCCGGCAGCCGCTCCATGAACCCCACCATGTCGTAGCCCATATAGCCCAGGACGCCGGCCGCCATGGGAGGCAGATCGGCGGGCAGGTCGATGCGGGACTCCGCCATGAGCTCTCGCAGGGCGTTGAGCGGTGCCTCGGCGATTTCCACGAAGGGCCCCTCGGGATCGGCCAAGGCTCCCCGATTGATGAAGGTCTTGCCGTTCTCCACCTTCCAGATGAGGTCCGGCTTGATGCCGATGATCGAGTAACGGCCGCGCACGGCGCCGCCTTCTACGGATTCCAGCAGCAGGCTGTAGGGTTCATGGCGTGCGATTTTGAGCATCGCCGAGACCGGCGTCTCCAGGTCTGCGACGAGACGCGCCGAAACGACCTGCGCCTCGCCCCGCTCATAGAGGCGGGCAAAGGCTTCGTAGTCTGGTGTGGAAAGCATGATGTCACGTCACTGGATGGAGGGCAGGGGATTGGTCAGGATTGCGGTGAACTGATCCTCGACCAAACCTCATTGTTCATCGTGACGCCCAGATCCTTCTCCAGGTCGGCGACATATTCGCCGAAGATATCGCCGGACAGGCTCTGCTCGAGCGTCCGTTGCAGCGCGGCGGCCTGCGGTCCGTCCGGATCGAATGCCGGGACGGCGATCTTCGTGGTCTGGATGAGCTGCGTGGTCTTTGTCTCCGGGTCGTTGGCGACCCCCACGCCGCCTTCGGGTGTGGCGAACAGGGCGGCGACGCCGGCCTTGGTCAAGCCGGGCGCTTCGCCATTGCGTTTGAGGGGGGGGGTGGTTTGGGGAGCCAGGGATAGCTCCTGCGCCAGTTGATCGAAGCTCTTCGCACCGCTGCGGACCTCGGTAGCGTAACCCTCGGCCTTCGCCCTCAAGGCCTCGCCGGCACGCTCTGTGGAGATGAGCTTGATGATCTCGGGCCGCACCTCGTCCACGGACTTCGCCGCTTCAGGCGAGATGTCCGCGACGTCGAACCAGACGAAGCCCTCGTCTTCGGTGCTGACGGGATCGTTCTCGACCCCCACATCGCTCTCGAAGGCGGCTGCCACGACGCGGTCGAGGGCAGGCAGATTGGTGATCGGCGCCCCGTCCGGGCCCTTGCCGCTGCGGTCGACCCCATCGATCTGCAGGACCGGCAGGTTCATCTTCTCGGCGGCCTCGCGCAGGCTCGCACCGCTTGCCCGTTCATCTTCGAACTCATCGTGAAGCGTCCCGATCCGATCCGTGGCCTTTGCGACCTTGAGCGACTGGAGCAGCTTGTCCCTCACCTCGGCCAGGGGCGTCACCTGCCCGGGTTGGATGTCGGTCACTTTCAGCAGCATGACCGAAAGCCGTCCCTCGACGGGCTGGCTGACCTGGTCCTTCTGGAGGGAGAAGGCGGCGTCGGCGAGCGCCGTGTCCGGGATCTGTCGCTTGGTGACCAGACCCATGGTGTAATCCGCCTCCGTCAGCCCCTGCTCCTTCGCGAGGGCGACGAAATCGGCCCCCGATTGCAGCTTGGCGCGCGCGGCCCGGGCGGCGGCCTCGTCCGCAAAGGCCATCTGCAGGACTTGGCGCTTCTCCGGCACCGAGAACTGGTCCAGCCGCTGTTGATAGGCGGCCTCGACTTCGGCCTCCGGAATCTCGATGCCTTTGGCGACGTCCTCCGGCTCCATCGCCACCACGGTCAGGGTGCGGAACTCCGGCGCAGTGAAGCTGCGCTTGTGCTCATTGTAGTACTCGGTGATCTCCGCCTCGGTCGGCGCGGGAATGTTTTCGAGGGTCGGGGCGGGCAGGGTGATATAGGTGCCGACGCGTTCGCTGGCCTGGTTCTCGAAGGCCGCCTTGATCAGGGTCTCCGGCACCTGGAACTGGCGATCGACGGCGCTGGCGATGGACTCCCGCAGCATTTGCGTCCGCTCGAGCTCGAGGTACTGGGCCTCGGTCAGGCCGTTCGCCCTCAGCACTTGCAGGAAAGTGCTGCGATCGAACTCGCCGCGCGGGTTGCGGAAGGCGGGGATCCGGGCCGCCCGCTCGGCAATGGCGATGTCGGGCACGGCCAATCCAAGGTTCTGGGCCTGCACCTCGAGGGCGGTGTTTCGCACCATCTCGTTCAGCACCTGCAGGTCGAAGCCGAATTGCCGTGCCTCCTCGAGGGTGATGGACCGGCCGAGTCGTTGCGACAGCGACCGCATCTGCTGCTGCAGCGACTGCTGATACTGCTCGACCCCAATCTCGCGATCGCCGACCGTGGCCACGGCCACGTTGCGCGGCCCTGTGAAGATGTCCGAGACGCCCCAGACCGCGAAGCTCATCGCAATGAGCGCGATGAACAGTTTAGCCACCCAACCGGCGGCTTTGCTTCGCATGACAGAAAGCATCTCTCGGGTCCCAACCTTGCAGGCGCGCCAAAACCCTTCTCCGGCGCGGAGGCCGCATCATATGGATCGCGTGCCCTGGGGGCAAGTCCAGCGCCCCACACATATGTGCAATTGATTGCGGATGCTTGCGTCTTTAGGACGTACGGGCTTCACTGTCGCCCTGGGGACAGGCGCGGGGGTCGGATCCGTCCTCTCGCGGGATCTAAAACATGGATGGAGAATGGTTGCCACAACCCTAATGCCGCTCGTCGTCGGCAACTGGAAAATGCATGGCCTATCGGCCTCGCTTGCCGAAATCCGCTTGCTGGCCGCCATGCTGGAGGGCGTGGAACTGGCATGCGACGTCGCGATCTGCCCTCCGGCGACGCTGCTGCGGTCGGTCTCCGAGGCTCTGGAGGAGAGCGTCATCGCCGTCGGGGGTCAGGATTGCCGTCCCGAGCCCTCCGGTGCCTACACCGGCGACGTCTCCGCCGAGATGATTCGCGACGCCGGCGCCACCCTGGTGATTGTTGGCCATTCCGAGCGGCGCGGTTTTCACGGGGAAACCGATGAGCTGGTGAGGGAGAAGGCTGCCGCTGCCCATCGCGCCGGTCTGGTGAGCATCATCTGTATCGGCGAGACGGAGGCCCAGCGCGATGCGGGAAACACCCTCGACGTCATCCGAAGCCAGCTCGATGGATCGGTGCCCGCGACGTCGACGGCGGGGAACACCGTGCTCGCCTATGAGCCCGTCTGGGCCATCGGCTCGGGCCGGACCCCGACGGAGGAGCAGATCGGCGAGGTTCATGATGTGATCCGCAGCCATCTGACCTCCGGCCTCGGCCGTGACGCGGACGAAATTCGGCTGCTCTATGGTGGCTCCATGAAGCCTCAGAACGCGGCATCCATTCTGAAAATTCCCAATGTGGACGGTGGTTTGGTGGGCCAAGCGAGCCTGAGTGCAAAGGACTTTCTTGGGATCATCGCGGTCTTTGCGCCGCTGTGAACATCCTGGTCGGATGCTTGATCTCGCACCGACGGGCGACCAAATGGCAGTTTGCACTGGGATATGTTTCGCGCTAAAGCCTGCCGCCGCGTGACGGCGCCGATCCTGGCGGCGCGAACTGGGTTGAGAACATGGAAGAGGTTATTCTCGTCATCCACCTGCTCGTGGCGATCGGTCTCGTCGCGGTCGTGCTCTTGCAGCGCTCCGAGGGCGGCGCTCTGGGCATCGGTGGCGGCGGCGGCGGGTCCATGTTCTCCAGTCGCGGTGCTGCGAATCTTCTCACGCGGGCCACGGCCATTCTCGCGGCCATGTTCTTTGTCACATCCATGGTGCTGACCCTCATTCACAGCCGTGGCGGCGGCGGTTCGGTCTTCGATCAATTGATGCAGCGCGAGGCGCCTGCTGGCCAGGCCCCGGCGGGCGCACCGGCCGGCGGTGGCTCGGTGCTGCCGAATCTGCCATCAGCGCCCAGCTCATCGGCGCCGGCACCCACAGCGCCAAGCTCATCGGCACCGGCACCCACGGCGCCGAGCTCGTCAGCGCCGGGTTCATCGGCGCCGAGTTCATCGGCGCCGGCAACGACGTCGCCAGCACCCTCGAGTGCACCGGCGTCACCTGCGAGCCCGGCTCAGCCGCAAGTTCCGGCGCCGAATTGATGTCTGGTGAACACGACGCAAAACCTCTTGCGCATAATGTCGATTAGCGCTGGTGGAAATTTCTGAATCTGGTGTACGTTGCAGGCCCATGGCGCGGTACATATTCATTACCGGCGGCGTGGTTTCCTCACTCGGCAAGGGGCTCGCTTCCGCAGCACTCGGTGCTCTTCTCCAAGCGCGTGGTTATTCCGTGCGGCTGAGAAAGCTCGATCCCTATCTCAATGTCGATCCGGGGACCATGAGCCCCTATCAGCATGGCGAGGTCTTCGTCACCGATGATGGTGCCGAAACCGACCTCGACCTTGGCCATTACGAACGCTTCACTGGCCGTCCCTGCACGAAGCAGGACAACATCACCACGGGCCGGATCTATCAGGAGATCCTGAGCAAGGAACGTCGGGGCGATTATCTCGGCGGCACGGTCCAGGTGATTCCCCATGTCACGGACGCCATCAAGGCGTTCATTCTCAGCGGCAATGAGGAGTTCGATTTCGTCCTCTGCGAGATCGGGGGCACGGTGGGCGACATCGAGGGCCTGCCGTTCTTCGAGGCGATTCGGCAGTTGCGCAACGAGCTGCCGCGCGACAGCTGCGTCTATATCCATGCGACCTTACTTCCCTATATCGCCAGTGCCGGTGAGCTGAAGACGAAGCCCACCCAGCACTCCGTGAAGGAACTGCGCTCCATCGGCATTCAGCCCGACATTTTGCTGTGTCGCAGCGAACGTCCGATCCCCGAAGGCCAGCGCAAGAAGATCGCGACCTTCTGCAACGTGCGCGAAGAGGCGGTGATCCCGGCTCTGGACGTGAAGTCCATCTATGACGTGCCGCTGACCTATCACCGCGCCGGACTGGATTCCCAGGTGCTGGCGGCTTTCGGATTGCACGCCGATCCTGCCTTGCCCCTGGCGCGCTGGGAACAGATCGCCCGTCGCGTCCATGAGCCGGAAGGCCAGGTGCGCATCGCCGTGGTGGGCAAGTATACTGGTCTTCTGGATGCCTATAAATCCTTGAACGAGGCCCTGGTCCATGGCGGCATCGCGAACAATGTTCGGGTGCAGCTGGACTGGATTGAGGCGGAAATATTCGAGCGCGAGGATCCGTCTCCCTTTCTGGAAGGGGTTCACGGGATCCTTGTTCCCGGCGGCTTCGGCGAGCGTGGTGCCGAGGGCAAGATCGCTGCCGCGACCTTTGCGCGGACGCGCAAGGTCCCCTATTTCGGGATTTGCTTTGGCATGCAGATGGCCGTGATCGAAGCCGCCCGCAATCTGGCCGGCATCGCCAGGGCCAATTCGACCGAGTTCGGGGCGACCGAGGAACCGGTCGTCGGCGTGATGACGGAATGGATGCGCGGCAACGAGCTCGAGCAGCGTCGGGCCAATGGCGATCTGGGCGGCACGATGCGTCTCGGTGCCTATGACGCGACATTGGGGCGAGACACCAAAGTCGCGGCGATCTATGGCGACATTCGCATCTCCGAGCGTCACCGTCATCGCTACGAGGTCAATCTCCGCTACCGCGATCGGCTTGAGGCGGCGGGCCTTAGGTTTTCCGGAATGTCTCCGGATGGCCTCCTGCCGGAGACCGTGGAGCTTCCCGATCATCCCTGGTATGTCGGCGTTCAATATCATCCGGAGTTGAAATCCCGGCCTTTCGCGCCCCATCCGTTGTTCGCATCCTTCATTGCCGCCGCCGTGGAGCAAAGCCGCTTGGTGTGACGGTCGGCCTTCAAATGGCCTTGGTCCTCCGTGATCAACCGATGCGAAAAGCGCGCTGGTGCGCGTCCTCGATGATGCAGGGCAGATGAAAGCGCGAGCGGTCCATCCTTCGATATGTCTGCTGAGATGGTTGATGGCCTTCATGGCCATCACGATGGTTTTGGCTGCCCCTGTCTTGGCGCAGGATGCCGTGCTGGAGCGCGTGCAGCGCCAGGTTCAGCCGCTGACGCAGGAAATCGAACAGCTGAAGCAACAGCTGGCGCGGCCGGACATCAGCACCGGCGACCTGAATTCCACCAGGGCCAGGATCGAGACCATCCGCACGGACACCCTGCGGATGAGCGAGCAGTTGCAGCCTCTCCTGAACGCGGCAAATCAGAGCCTCGATCAATTGGGGCCCTTGCCCGAGGGGGAGGTGCAGGAAGCGCCCAGCGTCGCGGAGCAGCGCAAGCAGTTGACGGCGCGACGGGATGCCATTCGTTCGGTGCAGGCGCAGTTGGACCTGTTGCGGGTGAGTAGCCAGCAGCTCTCCGAGCAGGCCTCGGAAATCCAGCACAGCCGTTTCTTCCAGAAGGTCTTCATCACCGATCGATCGGTGATGGATCCGCGCCTCTGGCTTGAGGGACTGAACACTGTCGACCCCTTCGTCACGCGGTTCCTGACGGTCTTCAACAACTGGTGGAGCAGGTTGGTCGGCTCCCTCACCGGCTTCTCGCTCATCCTTCTGTTGGGTGAGCTCGCTGCGGCGATCGCGGCCGCCGTGGTGACCAGACGGGCCTTGAAGTGGCTGCTGCAGCCGCGACGCAACAAGCCCAACCCTACCGATCTGGAACGCTTGTGGAACGTTCCGGCGAGGGTGATCGTCGTCTCGGCCTCGATCCTGGTAGGCATCCTGCTCATCTACTTCGCACTGTCCACCACCATTGAGACCAGCCAGCAGGCGACTCGCATCTACTGGACCCTCGCTCTGTCCTTTGCCTTCATGGCGGGAGGGCGTGCTTTCGTGCGCGCGATGCTCTCGCCGCGGAACGGCACATGGCGGGTTGTTGAACTGTCCGATGGGATGGCCCATCGGCTGTGCCAGCTGCTCGAATTGCTGATCATCCTGCACATGACCGACGCAGCGCTGCGCCGGCTGACGGAAATTCTCTTCATTCCTGTGCAGTTTTCCATCGCTCAGAGTGCCGTAAACTCGATCCTGACGGCTGTGCTGCTTGTCTTCATTCTGTTGACGGCGCGCCGTCCCGAAGATCCGGCCGAGGATCACGCGCCCTCGAGCGTCCAAGGGCGATTCGGGTGGTTTGCCAATCTCTCGCTGCTCTATTGGGCCCTCGTCGGCATCATCTGCGGCGCCCTTCTCCTCGGTTTTATTGCCCTGGCCCAATATGTCAGCCAGCAAATCGTGGTGCTGACGGGCCTGGTCGTCATCCTCATGCTGATCCGGTATCTTGCGGATCAACTTGTTTCCCACGGCTTGAAGCCCCACAGCCTCGTGGGCCGCTTCCTTCGGAGCGCTTTGTCGCTGAGCAATCGCGGGGTAGATCGCTTCGGCGTCATCATCACCACCCTGGTGGATTTCGGCCTCGTCTTCGTTGGCCTGCCGCTTGTCATCCTCCAGACCGCCGTCACCTGGGTCGACATCACCAGCTGGATGAACACGGCCTTTTTCGGCTTTCGCCTCGGCGGCCTCACGATCTCGCTCTACACCGTCGTGGCGGCGGCGGCGGCCTTCGTCATCGGCTTCCTCCTCACCAAGCTCTTCACCCGGTGGCTCGATGCGCGCGTCCTGTCCCGCACCCAGCTCAACAAGGGCGTGCGGGACAGCATTCGCACCGGTGTCGGCTATCTCGGCCTCATCCTGGCGGCCCTCTTCGCCCTGACCTATGCCGGGCTGAATTTCGACAATCTGGCCATCGTTGCGGGTGCTCTCGGTGTCGGTATCGGTTTCGGTCTGCAGAGTATCGTCAACAATTTTGTCTCAGGCCTGATCCTTCTCGCCGAACGGCCGATCAAGGTCGGAGACCTGATCAAGGTCTCAGGCGGCCAGGGGATCGTGAAGCGGATCAATGTGCGCTCGACGGAGATCGAGACGGGAGAGAAGTCCTCCATCATCGTGCCGAACTCCAGCCTGATCACCGAATCGGTCCAGAACTGGACGCACTCCGACACCATGGGCCGGATCGCCATTGCGGTGCGGGCCGATCCCGCCGTGGACCCCGAGACGGTGATCAAGCTTCTGGTCTCTGCAGCTCAGAAGCATGACAAGGTCTTGCCGTTCCCTGCGCCCATGGCCCTGTTCCAGAATTTCGGCGCGACGGCCAACGAGTACGAGCTTTACGGCTATGTCGCCGACGTGCTCACGGTGGGCGGTGTGGCCAGCGATGTGAGGATCGCCATTGCCAGGCTCTTTGAGGAGAACAAGATAGGGATGCCCTTCGGGCCCCAGGAGCTTAAGATGGTCGGCGACGGCAAGCCGCCGGTGTGATGCGAAAGGTTCGATCATGAAGGGTATCGACCATCTGGTGCTCTGCGCCGATGATCTCGACATGGCCACGGCCCGGTACAAGTCCATGGGGTTCACGGTGATGCCGCGGGCCGTCCATCCCTTCGGCACCATGAACAATCTTGTCCAGTTCGACGGCTCCTTTCTGGAGCTCGTCGCCCTCAACGATCGCTCCATCATCCCCGAGCATGGCGAGCGTTTCTTCAGCTTCGCCGCCTTCAACCGGGATTATCTCGAGGAGGGCGAGGGCTTTTCCATGCTCGTCCTCGATTCGGACGATGCCCGCGCCGATCAGCAGCGCTTTACCGAGACCGGCATCTCCCGCTTCGACCCCTTCGATTTCAAGCGCCTGGCCACACTTCCCGACGGCGAGCAGGTGACGGTGGGATTCTCCCTGGCCTTCGCGACACATCAGGCGATGGAGCGTGCGGCCTTCTTCGTCTGTCAGCAGCAGGCCCCGCAACATTTCTGGAAGCGCGACTATCAGATCCATTCCAATGGCGCGCTGGGTTTGGGCGATGTGCTGATGCTAAGCGACGAACCGCAGCGCTATGCGCCGTTCATGTCGGCCTTTACCGGGGTCGAGCCGCAAGTCACCGCGCCCGACGACATCTGCTTTCCCCTGCAGCGGGGCGGGGTCCGCATGCTCACTCCGGAAGCCTGGGACGTCCATTTCCCGGCAGCCTTTGCCCCGGACCTGGCCCGGGGCCCGTGCTTTGCCGGCTACACGGTGCTCGTCCGCGATCTCGCCCAGGCGACCGAATCCCTCGATGACGGCCATATCGCCTATCTGCGTGACGGCGAGCATCTCATCGTGGCCCCCGACGATGCCTTCAACACCATGATCCTGTTCCAGGCCCGGCGCCCATGATCAACGCGACCGTCAACATCGGCGCCGTCCCCTTCGGCAATGACCGGCCCCTCGCGCTGATCGCGGGACCCTGTCAGCTCGAATCGCGCCAGCACGCCTTCGACATCGCCGGCGCCCTGAAGGACATCACCGGCCGCCTGGGGCTCGGGCTCGTCTACAAGACCTCCTTCGACAAGGCCAACCGCACCAGCCTTTCCGGCAAGCGCGGCCTGGGCCTTGCAGCCGCCTTGCCGGTCTTCCAGGACATCCGCCGCGAGCTCGCTCTGCCGGTCCTCACCGACGTGCACGAGATCTCTCAATGCGCCGAGGTGGCCGAAGCCGTCGACGTCCTGCAGATCCCGGCCTTTCTCTGCCGCCAGACCGATTTGCTGATCGCTGCGGCTGCCACCGGCAAGCCGGTCAATGTGAAGAAGGGCCAGTTCCTCGCGCCCTGGGACATGCAGAACGTGGTCGCCAAGCTCGAGGGCGCCGGGGCCTCCGACATCCTGGTGACGGAGCGCGGCGCCTCCTTCGGCTACAACACCCTCGTCTCCGACATGCGCGCTTTGCCGATCATGGCCCGCTTCGGCGCGCCCGTGATCTTCGACGCGAGCCATTCGGTGCAGCAGCCGGGCGGCCTCGGCGGTTCCTCGGGCGGTGATCGCGACTTTGTGCCCGTCCTCGCCCGCGCAGCCGTGGCCGTGGGTGTCGCCGGCATCTTCATCGAGACCCATCAGGATCCCGACCGCGCCCCCTCCGACGGCCCCAACATGGTTCCCCTGAAGGACATGGAGGCCTTGCTCGCCCGCCTCATGGCCTTTGATCGGCTGGCCAAGGATCAAGCCCCCGGCACGTCCAGATAATTCGGCTCGTTGCTGGACGCAGCACGCTCATTATGCCTATACAGCGGGCCATGGCTTCTCCCTCAATCCCGTCCTGCTAGGCCCATGTTCGACATCAAATGGATCCGCGACAATGCTTCGGCCTTCGATGAGGGGCTGAAGCGGCGTGGCCTCGAGCCGCTCTCGAAGGAGCTTCTGAAACGCGATGACGCGCGCCGCGCCGCCATCACCGCCGCCCAGGAGGCCCAGACCCGCCGCAACGCCCTGTCCAAGGAGATCGGCCAGGCCAAGGCCGCCAAGGAGGAAGACCGCGCCCAGCTCCTGATGGTCGAGGTCGCAGCTCTGAAATCCGCCATGCAGGAGGCCGAGGAGCGCGAGCGCGTCCTCGAGGCCGAGCTGCGCGCCGCCCTGTCCGAGATCCCGAACATTCCCCTCGACGAGGTCCCCGACGGCGCCGACGAGCACGGCAACGTCCTGCTCCGCGACCACGGCACGCCGCGCCGGTTCAATTTCGCTCCGAAGCAGCATTTCGAGCTCGGCGAGGCCCTGGGCCTCATGGATTTCGAGACCGCCGCGCGCCTGTCGGGTGCCCGCTTCGTGGTGCTGAAGGGCGCGCTCGCCCGCCTGGAACGCGCCCTTGGCCTCTTCATGCTCGACCTGCACACCACCGAGCACGGCTACACCGAGATCTCTCCCCCGCTCGTCGTCCGCGACGACGCCATGTTCGGCACCGCTCAGCTGCCGAAATTCCTGGACGACCAGTTCTCCGTCCAAGCGGGTCGCACGGATGCAGGTGAGCCATCGCGGTGGCTCATCCCCACTGCCGAGGTCCCGCTCACCAATCTCGTCCGCGAGCAGATCCTCGAGGCCGACGCGCTGCCCTTGCGCTACACCGCCTTCACCCCTTGCTTCCGCGCCGAGGCGGGGGCGGCCGGCCGCGACACCCGCGGCATGATCCGCCAGCACCAGTTCTCGAAAGTCGAGATGGTCTCCATCACCACGCCGGAGGCGTCCCGCGAGGAGCTCGACCGCATGCTGACCTGTGCCGAGACGGTGCTGAAGCGCCTCGATCTGCCCTACCGGGTGATGACGCTCTGCACCGGCGACATGGGCTTTGCCTCGCGCCTCACTTACGACCTCGAGGTCTGGCTCCCCGGCCAGGATGCCTATCGCGAGATTTCGAGCTGTTCCGTCTGCGGCGATTTCCAGGCCCGCCGCATGGAGGCGCGCTTCCGGCCGAAGGGCGGCAAGCCCCAATATGTCCATACCCTGAACGGCTCGGGCCTCGCCGTGGGCCGCACCCTGGTCGCGATCCTGGAGAACTACCAGCAGGAGGACGGCTCCATCCTTATCCCCGAAGCCCTGTGGCCCTATATGGGCAAGATCGAGGCGATCCCTGCCCATGTCTAAGAGACTCACAACCCCCGACGGCCAGCCCCTGCGGATCCTGGTGACGAATGACGACGGCATCTACGGCCCCGGCCTGGAGGTGCTCGAAGCCATCGCCAACGAGCTCTCCAGCGACGTCTGGGTCGTGGCCCCCCAGGCCGAGGAGAGCGGGGCGTCCCACTCATTGACCCTGGCGGAGCCGTTGCGCCTGCGCCAATACACCGAGCGCCGCTTCGCGGTGAAGGGCACGCCCACCGATTGCGTGGTCATGGCTCTGAAGAAGGTGATGCCGGAGCCACCGCATCTGGTCCTCTCCGGCGTCAACCGCGGTCAGAACCTGGCGGACGACGTCACCTATTCCGGCACCATCGCTGCGGCCATGGAGGGAACTGCTCTGGGCGTCATGTCCTTTGCCCTGTCTCAGTCCTACGGCTTCCAGAAGCGTGAGAAGGGCGAGAAGCCCGTCATCCATTGGGAGACCGCCAAGCGTCATGGAGCCGACGTCGTTCGCAGGCTCTATGGCTTGCCCTTGGGCGCCGGCACGCTGTTGAACATCAACTTCCCCGATTGTCCGCCTGAACGGGTGACCGGAGTCGAGATCACGACCCAAGGCAAGCGCGATCAGAACCTGCTTCTGGTGGATGAGCGCATCGATGCCCGGGGCAATCCCTATTTCTGGCTGGGCTTCAAGCGCGAGATGAGTAATCCTGCTTCGGGTACTGATTTGCGTGCGATCATGGATGAGGCGATTTCGGTGACCCCGCTTCATCTGAATCTGACGCAGATCGAAGTAATGGATACTCTGCGCGAGGCCCTGGCGAAGAGCGCGTGAATGTGACCGGTTGCACGGCGAGCGTATGATCTCTCGGGTGGCGCTCTGACAAGGCAACAACATGCCGAAGCACAACGAACATGGCCGCACGCCGGTCCCGCCGGAGCCGAACTCCAAAGGGGTGCAGCCGAAGCCGGGCGATTACGCGAAGATTCAGCTGATCATGAGCCTGCGCAATCAGGGCATCCGCAATACGGCTGTCCTCGACGCCATTGAGCGCGTGCCCAGGGAGCTCTTCATCGAGGCGCCCTTCGGCGAACAGGCCTATGCCGATCAGTCACTGCCCATCGCCTGCGGTCAGACGATTTCTCAGCCCTTCATCGTCGCCTTCATGACCGAGAAGCTTGAGGTCACCGATCGCATGAAGGTCCTCGAGATCGGGACGGGCTCTGGCTATCAGACGGCGGTGCTCGCTCATCTCTGCCGTCGTGTTTACACAATTGAGCGGTATCGCCTTCTCCTGAGAGCCGCGGAAGAGCGGTTGGCGAAGCTGAAGCTGACCAATGTGACGTCTGTTTCTGGCGATGGGACTAAGGGGTGGAAGAGCCAGGCCCCGTTCGATCGAATATTGGTGACGGCCGCTGCCGCATCCGTGCCGGAGGCCTTGATTGATCAGTTGCGGGTCGGCGGAATCATGATCATTCCGGTCGAAACCTCGCCCGGTCGCCAGGAGCTCCAGCGGATCATTCGCACGGAGCGGGGCTATGATCGCCAGTCGTTGTTGCCGGTGAGGTTTGTACCTCTGGTTGCAGGATTGCCCAAGGAAGGGTGATTTCCAATGCAGGAAATCAAGATCCTTGAGGACTGGCTCAGGGCGCGGTGTTCAATGTTTAAGGCCGCCGCAACCTTAAGTGTCTTTTAACTTAACTCATTCACTATGTTGCTCGATTGGTTCAGTTGCGGGAGTTCAGATTAATGCGTTGCTCCACCATTAGCCCCTTGCGGGCAAGGCGCGTTGCACGGCTTGCAGGCGCGGTGGCGCTGGCCGGCCTCTCGGCGGCATGCAGCGCGGATATGAGCCGCTTCGGTCCGGCCACCACGGGATCGACGGGTGGCTATGCGACCTCGGCCGCGCCGGTGAGTTCGGCGCCGACTGATGCGGTACAGACGTCTCAGGTCCCTCCGGCCGGTGGGGGCGCCTATTCCACGGGCGCCTATCAGGGTGGCGGCGCTTACCAGCCGCCGTCCGGCTACGCATCCGCTCCAGCCTCGGCCCCGGTTCCCACCAACACCTACGCCGCCACCAGCGGCGGCGGCAATCAGATCACCGTCCGCTCCGGCCAGACCCTGTATGCCGTCGCTCGCGAGAATGGCGTCTCCGTTAACCAGATCGTCGCAGCCAACGGCCTGACACCGCCTTACGAGGTGCGCGCCGGTCAGATCTTGCGGCTGCCGGGTGGGGCCAGCGCAGCGGCGGGAGGCAATGGCAGTGTCTCCGGCGTGCGGAACGCGAGTGCCTCCGCTCCTCTGAGCGCGGGCGGCAGCCATACGGCCAAGTCGGGAGAAACTCTCTACAGCCTTGGCCGCGCCTATAATGTCTCGCCCATGGCCATTGCTGATCTCAACGGGTACACCACCTCCTATCAGCTGCGGGTCGGCGAGACGGTGAAGATCCCCAACGGCGCCTCCGCCATGACCGAAAACGGCCGCAGCCAATCGACGGCCGCGGGCACCAAGGTGGCATCCCTTGGACCCACCAGCATGGCAGCCGCACCCGGTCCCTCTACTCTGGGAACATTGAAGACCGATGGTTCCGGCGCTGTCAGCGGGAATGCGCTGCCACAGCAGGTGCCCTCGGCGTCTCCGGCGCAATCGGCATCGCTCCCGGCGCCCGAGACGCGCAGCGCGGCGAGCTTCCGCTGGCCGGTGAAGGGTCGCATCATCTCCAAATATGGCGATAAGCCGAACGGCTCCCGCAATGACGGCATCAATATTGCGGTTCCGGAAGGCACCAGCGTCAGGGCTTCCGAGAACGGCGTCGTCGCGTATTCGGGGAGCGAGTTGAAGGGCTTCGGCAATCTGGTTCTGATCCGCCACGAGGGCGGCTGGGTTACGGCCTACGCCCACAACAAGGAACTGCTCGTGAAGCGTGGCGAGCAGGTCAAGCGCGGTGACATCATTGCCAAGGCCGGCGCGACCGGGTCCGTGACCAGTCCGCAGGTCCATTTCGAAATCCGCAAAGGGGCTCAGGCCGTTGACCCCATGGGCCATCTCGGCTCGACCTATCTGGCGAGCGACTAAGACATGCTGACGGTCTGGGGCCGAGCCAATTCGATCAATGTCCAGAAGGTCATGTGGACCATTGGTGAGCTCGGTCTCGAGCATGAGCGAATTCCAACCGGAGGTTCGTTCAAGGGCACTGACCGTCCTGAATATCGGGCGATGAATCCTGGGGGATTGGTTCCGACCATCAAGGATGGTGAGACGATCCTCTGGGAATCCAATGCGATCGTCCGCTATCTTGCGTCCCGCTATGGCGGAGAGCCCCTCTGGCCCCTTGACCCCGCAAAGCGTGCCGACGCCGACCGCTGGATGGACTGGAGCCTGTCGGAGGTCAGTCCGAGTCTGACACCGGTCTTCTTCGCGACGGTGCGCAAGCCGAAGGCGCAGCATGATGCGGCAGCGATCGCCCAGGCCGCCGAGCGGCTGCATCCGGTCTTCCGGCGCATCGACGACGTGCTCGGACGGAGCGAATTCATCGCGGGCCCGGCGCTGACCATGGGCGATATCGCCATTGGCGCCTATGTCGCCCGCTATGTGCGGATGCCCATCGAACGGCCCGCTTTGGCCAATGTCCAACGCTATATGGACGTCTTGTCCTCTCGGCCGGCCTTTGCGAAGCACATCCTCATTCCCTTCGGCACCTGCGCTGAGGAATGGGATGCCAATGAGCGCAAATTCGGCTAGTTCGCGAAAACCGGCGGCAGGCTCGCTGAGGGGTCCCTGTCGAAGAACCCATAGGGTCGCAGGACGAAGCCATGCCACATGGTGGGCAGGATCGGCCAGTCCTCGGGCCGCGTCACATGCCGGAAGCCCACCGTGTACCAGAACACGAGATCCTGATTTTCGATCGGCTCCGGCGGGGTGACGAAGCGCGGCAGTCCGTCGTCGAGGGTGACCAGCGGAAAGTCGCCGACGGGGTAAAGTTCTGAAGGATTGGCCCGGCTCACCCACAGGGTTGAGGCGGAGAATGCCGCCCGCCTCTGGGCGGGATCATCGGCCTTCAGCATCGACGTGGCGGTGCCGTGTTCCGGCATGATTTCGTAGCCGGGGGCATAGCCGAGCGCCGTCCGCCGATCCGGATTGATGACCCGCCAGATCTCCCCGGCCGCTCCGTGATGCGAGCCCGAAACCGGCCCCTCTTCTCTGATGATTTCGGGCTGCAACCGCCAGAGGCTGCCACGCACATTCTCTGCGGGCAGCTGTTCCGGGACGAACCGCTCGGCGACGAGCGTGTTCTGCGGCCCGTCAATGTCGAGATCCAGCCGGAAGGCGAAATAATGATCGTGATAGGGAGCGACCGTGCGCGGGGCGACGAGAGCGCCATAGCGCGTCTCCTCAGCTGCTGTGGGGGAGGCGAGGCTGTCTGCCGTCACCGTCTTGACGGCATCGATGCCGGTTGCGCCCACCCGCGTGGTGATCGCCCCCCGGGAGGAGAAGACATAGTCGACGATGTAGTCGTAATTGCCGATGGTGGGGATGGTGCGCACCACCAGTTCCACCTCCGCGCGGGCATCGGTGGTCCCGTTCTCCGCCGAAAAATGGCGCCAGGCCGGTGAGCCTGTGGCGCGCTCGAAGATGCACAGGGCGCTGTCGGCCTTGAACATGCCGCCTTGGTCGCTGGGCATCAGGAGATCGAGATAAAAGGAGTCTGTGGGACAGTCCTTGCCTTCCGCCAGCGTCGACACGAGATAGCCCAGCCCCAATTCCCCGGCGTCGAGATAATTGCGCGTGTTCCAGCCCAGGGCGGGATCCATATAGGGCACGAACAGCTCGGCCAGAGCCATCTGATAGGCGACGAGCCGCTTCTTCTGTTGGTCCTGGAATCGCACCAGGGATACAACCAGCCCGCTTCGCCGGTCGGCACGGAGATGAAACGACCAGTTCTGCCATTCCACTTCATAGGCCCCGCTCACGCGAATATTCGTGCCCGAAGGCGAGGCGTTGATCACCGGCTTCTGAGCGGGCAGGGGGGACGGCGCCGGAACGGGGCCTTCGGCGGCGGGCCGGATGACCGGCGCTTCGACCTTGACGTCGATCACGGCGCCGGTATCGGCATCGACGATCCCGAGAATGCCCTCGATGGAGCGGCTCACCTGGGGGCGGGGCTCCGTGCTGTCCTCATAGCAGGACACGCGCAGGATCCGGCGCGCCCCATAGGGCTCCTTCGGAAAGGCGCCCGGCGGCATCGGCGTGCAGCTGATCCCGGAGAGATCCTGATATCCCGCCTTGCGCATGGCGGCCTGCCAGCGCGCATCGGCCATGAGCTGGTCCCCGGCCGCCGCCCATTCATGCTGCATGATCGACGGCTGCGCGTCGGCCACGACCTCCCGCGAGACGATGGTACCGGCCCTGAGATCGACGACGATCCTGGTGGTCTCGGCCGATTTCCGGGTGACGACGAGCGCGCGTCTGGAGAAGGCCTGCCCCGGCGTCCAGGCCAGGACCTCCCCCTTGGGCGGCTCCAGCAGCGTCATGGTGGGGAACATTGTCTGCCCATCGGCGAGGCCGGCACCCTTCACAATGGCCACCGTCCGCTCGATCTCGGCGAAGCTCAGGCCATCCAGGGGATGTGGGGCCGCCGTCTCCTGTGCGCCCGCGGGGGCAAGCGACAGCACGAGCAGCAACGCGGCGAAGAGGGGGGAGATCAGGCGCATGACAGCTGGATAGAGGCAGTCCGACCTCGCCCACAAGAAAAAAGGCGCCCGCAAGGACGCCTTTTCATCAGGGCTGACCCGCCTGTCTCAGCCCTTCGGCTGCTCGACCAGCCGCAGATAGGGACGCAGCGCCTTCCAGCCTTGCGGGAACTTCTTCTTGGCATCCTCGTCGCTCACCGACGGCACGATGATCACGTCGTCGCCATTCGCCCAGTTGACCGGGGTCGCGACCTGATGCTTCGCCGTGAGCTGCAAACTGTCGATCACCCGCAGGATCTCGTCGAAATTGCGGCCCGTGGCGGCCGGATAGGTGAGGGTGAGCTTGACCTTCTTGTCCGGCCCGATCACGAACACCGAGCGCACCGTCATGGTGTCGCTCGCATTGGGATGGATCATGCCATAGAGGTTGGCGACCTTGCGGTCGTGGTCCGCGATCAGGGGGAAGTTCAGCGCATGCCCTTGGGTCTCCTTGATGTCATCGGCCCATTTGTCGTGATTGTCGATGGCGTCCACCGAGATGCCGATCACCTTGACGCCGCGTCTGTCGAACTCCGGCTTGAGCTTCGCCGTATAGCCGAGCTCCGTGGTGCAGACCGGGGTGAAATTCTTCGGATGCGAGAACAGGACCCCCCAGCTATCGCCCAGCCACTGGTGGAACTGGATCTGGCCTTCGGTCGTCTCCGCGGTGAAATCGGGAGCGGTATCGCCCAGCTGCAATGACATCATCTGGCCTCCATGCCTGTTTGAAAATGGCGCCTCATGCGCCCGGAAATCGCATTCGTTCTTTTATACGAACGTTTGTCCCGGATAAAGAACTCTCTTCCCCGGAACGGTTCGGCTATAAGCTGGCTCTGGCCTCCGTGAAAATCCAGACCTGCATCCCCGATGATCCCCTCGACTTCCTTGATTGTCGTCTCCACTGGCATCCTTGCGGCTCTGGCTGTCCTGGTTTTGGGCTATCTCGGCACGCTCTGGCTGCCCCTCGACATCCTGGCCAATTTTCGCCTGCATGCCGCGGGCGCAGCCCTGATCTTGATGGTCGCCCTGCTTGTCCCGCGGCTGTGGTTCACCGTCTCCCTGACCGGCTTTTTGATCCTGATGATCCTCATCGGCCTGTCTGCGCACTTTGCCGTCGCCATTCAGCCGGCCGAGCGCGCGCCGCTTCAGGGTGAGCGTCAGGTGAAGCTCCTCTCCTTCAACAGCTGGGCCTCCAATAACGATTTGGCCGCCATCGAGCAGATGCTGCGCGGCGCCAACGCCGATCTGGTGGTCATGCAGGAGGTTTTCTCCGACAAGCAACCTCTCCTGAAATCCCTGGCCGACCTGTATCCGTTTCAAGAAAATTGTAGCGGCAAGGCCGGCTGTCAAATGGTGATCCTGTCCAAGCAGCCCATCCTCGCCACGCGCTTTGAGATCCTCTCGGACGATCTCCCCGTCCTCTCCGCACAATTCGGTCGCGGCTTCGGGGGCCTGAAGCTGATGACGGTGCACACCCTGCGCCCGCCGCGAATCTATGACCAGCAGCGCCAAATGGCAGCCTTGGCTGCTCGGGTGCGACAGGAGACGGCCACGCCCCTCATCATCGCAGGCGATTTCAACACCACCCCCTTTTCGCTGCTCTTCGACGACTTCGTTCGCGCCAGCGGCCTGACCGCGTCGCAAATCTGGCCGACGTGGCCAGCCTGGCCCTTGCCTCTGCCGCAGCTGGCCATTGATCACATGTTCTTCGGTGGCAGCGTCAGGGTGCTCGACGCCGCACTGCCCGCAACGGCGGCCGCCTCCGACCACTTGCCGATCCTGGCCTCCTTTGCGATTCGTCCGGCCCCCGAAGCAGCAGTGGTCACGAAGCCTTAACCACGTTCCTTAACAACGAGTTTGCGACGATTGCGTAGAATGCCTCAGAGTTCGGTCGTCAGTGGCGTTGAAACGGAGTTGCGTATGTCGCATTTGCGCTTGGTGCTATCCGAGGAGGATACGGCCGAGCGCCGCAGCGCGACCTTGTTTGCCAAGGCCACGCACCTGGATCGCGTCGGAGCTTCGTCCCGAGACCAGATCGAGGCGCATGCCTGCCTCACCTTGGCGGCACTCGCCGGCCATGCCGATGCGCGCCGTTATGCCCGCGAATTGGCCAGGAGGATGCGCCAGGATGACGTCGTCAGATCCCACCGGCAGGCGATGGCTGATGCGGCGGGCCGATCACCCGCCGACCACGGCCAGTGCGAATCTCAGTGATTGCCCCACAAGGCATTGACGGAGTTGGGTGTCGTGAGATCGTGATCGATCAGCCGGTCGAGCTGCTGGAGGAACAGGCGCTCGCGGTGCTGTGACTTCCAGATCTCGGTCTCGCGGATATCGGCCATGGCATCGATCTGGTCCTGCGTGCTGTTGAGGGCAGGCAGCTGCTCGCTGTTGGGACCATAGACGTGGCCTTGCGGAATGAATTGCTCCGCCGCGTGAGTCGAGACCATCAATCCGGAACTGAGCATCAACGCAAAGGTTAGACCGGCTGCATTTAACTTGAACGACATTCTGATCTCCCTCGCGCATCCGACCTGCCGCGCGTCACGGCAAGCCGTCGCTCACTCCTGGATATATAATCACAGCGGGTGATGCGCACCATCATGATTTCGCCTTAGTCCGCTCTTTGGACCACCCTGCTGCAACCGTGCAACGCACCAGGTTAAAATCTCGTGCGCTTCAATTGGTTGCAGCCTGCGATCCGCCCGTCGGGCGTTTGTGAAATCCGAGCAGGAGAGGGGGAAACGACGGCTTCCGACCCCTTCGGATCAATGCGTGCCGAAGACACGCTCGAAGATCACGTCCACATGCTTAAAATGATAGCCGAGATCGAACAGCCCCTCGAGGGCGCTGTCGGAGAGCAGGGCGCGGACTTCGTCATCGGCTTTCAGCAGATCGAGGAAATTGCCTTGCCCCCGCCAGACCGGCATCGCGTTGCGCTGCACGAGCCGGTAGGCGTCCTCCCGCTGTGCGCCTGCATCAACCAGGGCCAGCATCACCCGTTGGGAATGGATGAGGCCCCCGAGCCGGTCCAGATTGGCTTTCATCGTCTCCGGATAGATCACCAGGCGTTCCATGACGTTCGTCAGCCGGACGAGGGCGAAGTCGAGATGGATGGTCGCGTCCGGCCCGATGCCGCGCTCGACGGAGGAATGCGAGATGTCCCGCTCGTGCCAGAGCGCCACATTCTCCAGGGCGGGCGTGACCGCGGAGCGCACCAGGCGGGCGAGCCCCGTGAGGTTCTCCGTCAGCACCGGGTTGCGCTTATGCGGCATGGCCGACGAACCTTTCTGGCCTGGTGCGAAATATTCTTCAGCCTCCAGCACCTCCGTGCGCTGCAGGTGACGGATTTCTGTCGCCAGCCGCTCGACGGAGGAGGCGATCACCCCCAGCACGGCAAAGAACATGGCATGCCGGTCCCGCGGAATGATCTGGGTGGAGACCGGCTCCGGCGTGAGTCCCATGGCGCGCGCTACATGCTCTTCAACGCGGGGATCGATATTGGCGAAGGTGCCCACCGCACCCGAGATGGCGCAGGTCGAGATTTCCTCCCGCGCGTTCACGAGGCGGGCGCGGGCGCGGGAAAATTCCGCATGGAAGGTCGCCAGCTTGATGCCAAAGGTCGTCGGTTCCGCGTGGATGCCATGGCTGCGGCCGATGGTCGGCGTCAGCTTGTGCTCCAGGGCTCGCCGCTTGAGCGCGGCCAGCAAGCCGTCGATATCGGCGAGCAGGAGGTCGGCCGCTCGCCGGAGCTGGACGTTGAGGCAGGTGTCCAGGACGTCGGATGACGTCATGCCTTGATGGACGAAGCGCGCCTCTGGCCCGACGATCTCAGCGAGATGGGTGAGGAAGGCGATCACATCATGGCGCACTTCGCGCTCGATTTCGTCGATACGCTCGACATCGAAGGTCGCCGGCATGCCTTTTTCCCACAGCGTGTCCGCTGCGTCTTTGGGAACCAGGCCAAGATCGGCCATGGCGGTCAGGGCGTGGGCTTCGATTTCGAACCAGATTCGGAATTTGGATTCCGGCGACCAGATCGAGGCCATTTGTTCACGTGTATATCGGGGGATCATCAACGGCCTCGTGGCAATGGAATGCGATGTGCCGCCTGCTTATCAAATCGGCGGGGCGGGCTCAATGTTGCGGGAAGCCAGGAACGAGATTAGGACTGCGCCAGTTTTCTTCGATAGTGGGCGGGGCCGCACCGGAAAGGTCGAGAATGAGATGACGGATGATGCCATGGAAGAGCACCGGGAAGACACTGATTTCGCCGCCATGATTCGCACCCATGTGCAGAAGCGTCCGCTTCCGAAGCGCTTCTACAAGCAAGTCTCGATCTCCGACTCCGGAGCGGGGCTGGCGATTGAGCTCGACGGGCGCCCCGTGCGGACACCTCTCAAGCATCTTCTGAGCCTCCCGAATTCGGCGATGGCGAAGGAAGTGGCCGCCGAATGGGAGGCGCAGGCGCAGGAGATCGACCCCGCCGCCATGCCTCTGACGCGCTTGGCGAACACCGCAATCGACCGGGTTGCGCCGGATCTGGGGCGCATCGTCGATGAGATCCTGGCTTACGCCGCCAGCGATCTCCTGTGTTACCGTGCTGAAGATCCGGATCCTCTCCGGGCTCGGCAATGCATGATTTGGGATCCGGTTCTGGACTGGGCGGCCGCCTCGCTGGGCGCGAGTCTCGTGCGGACGACGGGGGTCATGCCGCGCGAGCAGCCGGCCGAGGCGCTGGCGGCCCTGCGGAGGCATTTGGAGACTTATGATGCCTTTGAGCTCACAGCGCTCCATAACATGACCACCTTGTCCGGCTCGGCGATCATCGCCATGGCGATTGCCGAGGGCCATCTTCTGCCTCAGCCGGGCTGGGAAGCGGCACATGTCGACGAAGACTGGCAGGCGGAGCAATGGGGCTATGATGCCGCCGCCGCACGCCGCCGGGCCTTCCGTTGGGCGGAGTTTTTCTCGGCCGTCCACCTCCTGTCCCTCGCCCGCACCTGACCGGTTTCTCCCTCATCCTTCTTGCCACTTGTCTCCGATGGGTCTTTGGCCGAAGAATGGCTCCGGGGTAAGAGGTCATAGAGTTTCATGGGGTTGTCATCGGCCGTTCAGGACGAGGGTCCCGTCATAGAATTTCGCCGGGCGTCGAAGCGCTTCGGGGAGGTGGTTGCCGTCGAGCCCATGGATCTGGTGATCCGCAAGGGCGAGTTTCTGTCCCTCCTGGGACCGTCGGGCTGCGGTAAGACGACGTCCCTGCGGATGATCGCAGGCTTCGACCAGCCCAGTGACGGGGAAATCCTCATCGAGGGCATGCGGGTCAATGGGGTTCCCGCCCATAAGCGCCCGGTGAACATGGTCTTCCAGCATTATGCCCTGTTCCCGCATCTCGACGTCGGCCGCAACGTCGCCTATGGCCTGAAGCAGAGGTCGCCACGACCGAGTGCTGCCGAGATCGCCTCCCGGGTGACGCAGACCCTGGCCATGGTGCGCCTCAGCGGCTTCGAGCATCGCCGGGTCTGGGAACTCTCCGGTGGCCAGCAGCAGCGTGTGGCTCTCGCCCGGGCGCTCATCAACCAGCCCAGGGTGCTGTTGCTGGACGAGCCTCTTGCCGCCCTCGACCGCAAGCTTCGCCATGACATGCAGATCGAGCTGCAGAACCTCCAGCGCGATCTCGACATCACCTTCGTCCTCGTCACCCACGACCAGGAGGAGGCCCTCTCCATGAGCCACCGTGTCTGCGTCATGCGCGAGGGCAGGATCGTCCAGATCGGCTCGCCTCAGGAGCTCTATGATCGCCCGGTCTCGCGCTATGTCGCCGATTTCGTCGGCAAATCCAATTTTTTCGAGGGCCGGGCGCAAGCGCGGACCGGCGATCTCGTGGACGTGCTCCTGGCGGGCGACAAGAGGGTGTCGGCGCGGGATTTCGGCCGGGAGCCGGTCGCGGTTGGCAACCGGATCGCGGTCAGCATCCGCCCTGAGCAGATGATTCTGGTGCGGGATCCGGCGGGCCTTCCCGATGGCACGGCGGTCGCCGCCGATGCGCTGGTCTTGAACCGCATCTTCCTCGGCGAGCACACCGAATATCTCGTGCGAGCGGAGCATCTGGGCGAGTTCCTGGTGATGACGCCGCGGCAGGTGGAGCAGGTGGAAAGACCCTTCGACGTGGGCGACCGCGTGGCCGTCGGCTGGCGGCCGGGCGCGGCGCTGATCTTGCAGCTGAACAGTTGAAACGCGGGAAATTCCGCAAATGGGGAGAGCATCATGTCAAGCAATGACGACAAGCCGATCACGGCGCGCCGCTTCATGGAGGAGCTCCGTCGCTATCAGCGCGGCTCCGTGACCCGCCGCCACTTCCTCGGCGTGACCGGCCTTGGCGCGGCCATGGCGGTGCTCGGCAGCGCGGTCCCGGCATTGAAGCCGCGGGCCGCTTACGCCTTCGGCGACCTCGGCGACACGCTCGCCTTCACCACCTGGCCCAATTATTTCAATCAGAAGAACATCGACGATTTCACCGCGCTGACCGGCGTCAATGTGCAGATCTCCGTCTTCGGCTCGAACGAGGAGATGCTGGCCAAGCTGCAGGCCGGCGGCACCGGCTGGGACGTCTTCGTTCCCACCAATTACACGATCTCGACCTACAACAAGCTCGGCCTGATCGATGCGCTCGATACGGCGAAGCTGCCCAATTACGATCCGGCCTCCCAGGAGAGCCGCTTCACCGGCGAGGCCACCATCGACGGCAAGCTCTATGCGGTGCCGAAGGACTGGGGCACCACGGGCTATGTCATCAACACCGAGAAGGTCACCGGCGACATGACCTCCTGGAAGCAGTTCTGGGACCGCACCATGGACGACCTCTCAGGCCGCGTCATGGTCCATGACTACCAGCTCACCACCATCGGCAACGCCCTGAAATATTTCGGCTATTCTTTCAATTCCGTCGATCCCGGCGAGCTCAAGCAGGCGGAGGACCTGCTCATCAAGGCCAAGCCTCACTTGTTTGCCATCAACAGCGACTACCAGCCCTCTATGCGCAATGGCGATGCCTGGATGTCGGTCTGCTGGACGGGGGACGCCTCCCAGCTGCACCGCGACATCCCGGCCATGCGCTACGTCCTGGGCTCCGAGGGCGGCGAGATCTGGACCGATTTCTATGCCATCCCGAAGGATGCCCCCCACAAGGAGGCGGCCTATGTCTTCGTCAACTTCATGCTGGATCCCTTCGTGAATGCCCGCGAGGTCCAGGCCCATGGCTATCCCAGCACCGATTCGAAGACCAATGCGTTGCTGCCGGACAAGATCCTCAACGATCCGATCCTCTATCCGGCCAAGGACCTGCTCTCGAAGCTGGAATTCGGGGCCGCCGCGACCCTGACCGACCCGTTGCGGGCCGAGATCATGGCCCGGTTCAAGTCCGCGTGATTTCGCGTCACGCGCAGGGAAGAAGGGGCCTCTCATGACGGCGGCGACGCGATCGCGCATCGGCACCGCCGCCATGGTGGCTCCGGCCGCCCTGTTCTTCATCGTCCTTCTGGTGCTGCCTCTGGTGGTGGTGCTGGTCTATTCCTTTGGCCTGCGCGCACCGGCGGGCGGCTACCAGCCGGGCTTCACCCTCGACAATTATCTGAACCTGCCGGCCCGCGCCGCAGCCTTCCTCAACACGATCACGCTCGCCCCCCTGGGCACGCTCGTGACGGTGCTGATCGCCTATCCTCTGGCCTATTTCCTGGCGGTGAAGGTCTCCCCGCGCTGGCGCACCCTCCTGCTCGTCCTGGTGATCGTGCCCTTCTGGGCAAGCCAGCTCCTGCGCATCTATGCCTGGATGATGATCCTCGGCAATCGCGGCATCCCTTCGCTCCTCTTCGCCGCCGGCCTCGGCGACATCCGCCTGCTGAACACCCCCTTCGCGGTCTTGCTCGGCATGGTCTACGGCTATCTGCCTTTGATGGTCTTCCCCATCTATGTGAGCCTCGAAAAGCTTGACCGCCGTTTGCTCGAGGCCTCCGCCGACCTCGGGGCGAGCCCGTTCCGCACCTTTCTTCAGGTGACGCTGCCGCTCTCGCTGCCGGGCGTCGCCACCGGCTCCATGCTGGTCTTCATCCTGCTCATGGGCGAGTTCATCATTCCGGCCTTCTTGGGCGGCGGCAAGGTCTTCTTCATCGGCAATGCTTTGGTCGATCTGTTCCTCCAATCGCGCAACTGGCCCTTCGGCGCCGCCGTCTCGGTGGCTCTGGTCGCCATCATGCTGGTGGTGATCGTGATCTATATGCGCTTCATCCTCGGCCGCAGCGGCACCCGCCGCATGGTCCTGAGCTAGGGGCGGGCGCCATGCGCTGGTATGCGGCCCTCATCTACGCCTTTCTCTATCTGCCCATCGCGCTGATCGTCATCTTCAGCTTTAACTCGGGCCGCTATGCCATGGACTGGGAAGGGTTTTCCCTCTCCTGGTACGCCACGGCCTTCGCCAATCCCTTGGCTGTGAAGGCCCTGTGGACGAGCCTCACCATCGCCGCCGTCACGGCGGTCCTGGCCTCGATCCTCGGCACGCTCGCAGCCCTCGGCCTCGAGCGCGTCACCCCCCGGGTGCGCCGCAGCTTCGATGCCGCCATCTACATTGCCGTCATGGTCCCTGGCGTGGTCATCGGCATCGCCACCTTGATCGCTTTCGTAACCGTCTTCGACGCCGTGAACCCGGTGCTCGCGAATCTCCTCGGCACCGCCGCCCCGAAATTCACCATGGGCCTGCCCACGGTCATCGCCGCCCATGTCATGTTCAACCTGGCCGTGGTCGTGCTCATCGTGCGCGCCCGTCTCGCTGGCATGGACAAGAGCCTCCTGGAGGCCTCCGCCGACCTCTATGCCACCCCCTTCGGCACCTTCCGCCAGGTGATGCTGCCGCTCCTGATGCCGGCCATCCTGGCGAGCCTGCTCCTGAGCTTCACCTTCTCGTTTGAGGATTTCATCATCGCCTTCTTCGTCGCCGGCCCCAACGTCACCCTGCCGATCTACATCTATTCCTCGATCCGCCGCGGCATCACCCCGGAGATCAACGCCATCGGCACGGTCGTGCTCGCCGTGTCCTTCACCCTCCTGATCCTCGCGCAATATCTGCTGCGGGAGCGGGCGCCCCGGGCCTGACATGTCATTGCGCCGCCTGCTGCCGTCCCCCAATGCGATCTTCGTCTTCGAGGCGACCGCCCGCCATCTGAGCTTCTCGCGCGCCGCCGAGGAGTTCAACGTCACCCAATCCGCCATCAGCCGCATGATCGCCCGCCTCGAAACCCATCTCGGCACGAAGCTGTTCCTGCGCTCGCCCGTCGGCGTCAGCCTCACCGATGACGGCCGGCAGCTCTATCACGCCGTGACCGCCGGCTTTCAGCAGATGGAGATGGCCCTCGACGACATCCGCGCTCGCCAGGGCGAGGAGGGCACCGTCACCCTGTCACTCTCCTCCGCCTTCGCCATGCATTGGGTCATGCCCCGGCTGGCCCGCTTCCAGACGAGCCTGCCCGGCATCGACCTCCGCTTCCAGCTCGCCCGCGGCGAGCCCGACGGCCCCCTTGACGGCGTCGACCTCGCCATCCGCTACAATGCGATCGCCAATGAGGAGCAGCAGAGCTGGGTCCTGATGGAGGAGATCGTGCTGCCCGTCTGCAGCCCCGCCTACCGCGCCGAGCACGGCCTCCTGGACGAGGCCGCGGGCGATCTCACTCAGCACACCTTCGCCCATCTCTCCGGCTCCACCCGCATCCCCTGGACGCGCTATCTTGGCGCTCATGGCTATGGCCAGCCCCCCGGCAGCCGCAGCCTGACCTTCTCCGACTACACCCTCGTCCTGCAGACGGCGCTGCGCGGCCGCGGCATTGCGCTGGGTTGGTGGCACGTGGTGGCCGACGACATCGTCCATGGCGACCTCGTCCCCGCCGCCCGCGGCGTCATGCGCACCGGCCACGCCTACCACCTCGTCGCCACCACCCGCCGGCCCCTGCGCAAGCCCGCCGCCCTCGTCCGCGACTGGATCCTGGAAGAAATGGCCGCCCTGCCGACCCAGACGATCGGCGGGTGAGGGCCTGGCGATCGCGGCCCGTCCGCCCCCGCACCGTCATCCTCGGGCCTCTCCTCTCCCGTCATCCTGGGGCCTCTCCTCTCCTGTCATCCTCGGGCTTGACCCGAGGATCCAGGGGCCAAGGTCACCACGCTTTCCCCTGCGGTCCTGGATCCTCGGGTCAAGCCCGAGGATGACGAAGGGGCCTGCCGGCCCTGTCCTCCGCGGCTGCACTCACCCCACCAGCCCCGCCAGCGCCCGCCGTTGCACCTTGCCATTCGCCGTACGCGGCAGCTCAGCGACCACATAGAGCTCCCGCGGCTGCTTGTAGGCGGCAAGCTCCGTGGCCGCGAACTGCTTGAGCGCGGCCACGTCGATCTGCGCGCCCGCAGCGGCAACGACGAAGCCCGCGATGATCGAGACCTCCGCGCTGACTTTGATCTCGACGACGGCGGCCTCCGCCACCGAGGGGTGGCGTGCCAGCACGGCCTCCACCTCTAGCGGCGAGACCCGGTAGCCGAAGGCGTTCATGAGATCGTCGTTGCGGCCCTCGAAGTGCAGATATCCGTCCTCGTCCAAACGACCGAGATCGCCGCCCACGAACCACTCGCCGCGGAATACCTGCGCCTCTTCCTCCGGTCGCTCCCAATAGCCCAACATCAGCCCCGGATCGGACCGGTGCACGGCGATCAGCCCCCGCTGGCCGGGCGGCAGCGGCGTGGTGCCGCCGGCGACGTCGAGGATCGCCACGCAGCGTCCCGCCTGCGGCTTGCCGGCAGAACCCAGCCTGGGCGCCACCTTTGGCGACGCCGACACATAGGTCGAGATCTCGCTCATGCCCAACGCCTCATACAGCATCGTCCCGGTGCGCTCACGCCAGGCGAGGGCGAGCTGGGCGGGCAGGGACTCGCCGGCGCAGAGCCCGTGGCGCAGACCGCCCAAACGGCCCGGCGAGAGGTCGCAATGCTTCAGCATCTGCCGGTAGAGGGTCGGGACCGAGGCCATCAGCGTAGCGCCATGGCGCCGGATCAGGCGAGGCCAGACACTGATGTCCTTGGGGCCGGTATAGACGATGGCGGTCAAGCCGTTGGCCCAGGGGTCGAACAACCCGCTGCCGAGCGTATAGGTCCAGTTGAAGGCGCCGCTATGCAGCACCACGTCGTCCGGGCGGTAGCCATACCAGCCCTCAACCATGGGCCGTCGCCCCCAGACGCTGCGCTGGGCATGCAGCACGCCCTTGGGCCGGCTGGTGGTGCCCGAGGTATAGATGAGGAAGGCCGGGTCCTCGCGCGCCGTGTCGGCGTAAGGGCCGCGCGGTCCCGCCTTCATGCGGTCGAGTTCCGCGGGCCCGATGATCTCGATGCTGTCGTCCAGCGGCGGCAGCGGCAGCGTCCCGTCCGTAACGATGGCTGCGGCGCGGGAATTGCTGATCATGAAGGCCACTTCCGCTTCCGACAGCAGCGCGGAGGCGGGAATGGGCACGAGGCCGGCCGCATTGAGGGCAAAGAAAACAAAGGCGTAGTCCGCGCTGTTGCCCATCCGCATGAACACCCGTGCGCCCGGGTCCAGGTTCAGCGCGCGAAAACCCTCGGCCAGGCGGAGCACCCTGTCCTCCAGAGCTGCAAAGCTCCAGACCTCTCCCGGGCCGTCCGCATCACTGGCGACGACCAGCGCCCGTCTCGAGGGATTGGCGGCCGCACTCTGAGCGAGGCAATGGCGCGCCAGGTTGAAGCGGGCAGGCGGCGGATCGGCGGGAGTGAAATTCATGGACAGAATCCTCGGCGCGAGCCCAGATCAGACATGCGGCGCGAGCGCTCATATAGACGCGGGCGCGCCTGGTCCTCCAGCCCTGATTACGGGCTCGGCACCGCCCACCAACTGTCGATCTGGTAACCGTAGAGGGGAGTGACGTCGGGATGCTCGATCGGTGTCCAGCGCCCCACCCATTGCGCCGGTGCGTAGAACAGCGGCACCACATAGATGCCGGAGCGCAGCACCCGGTCGAGCGCGCGCGTCGCGGTCACCAGCTCCGCCCGGGTCCGCGCGGCGATCATCGCGCCGATGAGCGGGTCAATGGCCGGGGCCTTGGCGCCCATATAGTTTCGCGTGCCCGGATGGTCCGCCCCGAACGAGCCCCAATAGAAAGCCTGTTCATTGCCCGGCGACAGAGAATTGTACCAGGTATACGGCATCATATCGAAATCATAGGTCTCGATGCGCTTCTGGAATTGACTCGAATCAACCTGCCTAACTGTTGCGGTGACGCCGATTTTTGCCAATGAGCGGGAATAGGCCAGTGCCAGCCGCTCCTGGTCGCGGGTCACCGTCAGGAGCTCGAAACTCAACGGCTCCCCGCTGTCGATTCTGCGCAGGGATCCCCGGTCGATCCCGTAGCCCGCCTGGCTCAGCAGCTCCAGGGCGCGCTTCTGGCTGTCCCGGTCGCGCCCGGTGATCGAGCCGCCCGGGAGCCGGTAGCGGCCATCCATGATCGCCGGCAGCACGGCGTCGGGGTACTCCGCGAGCAGGACCCGTTCCTCGGGGCTCGCCGGCCGGTCGGCGGAGGAGAGCTCAGATCCCGAATAGAAGCTGTCGGTGCGCTCGAACAGATCGTAATAGAGGTTCTTATTGATCCAGGAGAAGTCGAACAATTCGAGCAGGGCCTCGCGCACCCTGATGTCCGAGAAGGGCGGACGCCGTGTGTTGAACACGAAGGCCGCGGTCGGTGCCGGCAGCTGGGTCTCGAAGGCCTCCTTCACGACCTCGCCGCGGCGCGCGGCGGGAAAGTCGTATCCTGTCGTCCATCGGGTCGGATCGGAATCCGCCTGCACGTCGACGAGCCCTTTCTTGAAGCTCTCGAAGGCGGAATTTGAATCCCGGAAATAGAGGACGCGGATCGCGTCGAAATTGTAGCGACCGCGATTGACCGGAAGGTCCTTGCCCCAATAATCCTCGCGCCGCCGATAGGTGATTTCCGCCCCCGGCTTCACCGCCTCGGTTGCATAGGGACCGCTCCCAACAGGGGCCTCCAGGGTGGCGGCGTCGAAGCGTCCCTCGCCATAGCGATGCTTCGGCAGGATCGGCATCAGCCCGAGGATGAGGGGCAGCTCGCGGTCCGTCGCATCTTCGAAGACGAAGGTGATGGCGCCGGGCGCGGGTCGCTCGATGGCCACGACTTTTCGATAATAGATACGGCTGTTGGGGCGTCCCTTTTCGCGCTGGACGGCCCAGGAGAACTCAATATCGTCGATTGTGACGGGTGTCCCGTCCGAGAATGTTGCAGACGGATTGAGACTGAAAGTTACAGAACGGCCGTTTTCCGCCAGTTCGACGCTTTCCGCCAACAGGCCGTAAAGCGAAAATGCTTCATCACGACTACGTGTCAGCAGACTTTCGAAGACATAGTCCCGCAATCCCGTGGGCGCGAGGCCGCGAATGATGAAGGGGTTGAGGCTGTCGAACGTGCCGATGGCCGAGAGGTTGAGACGGCCGCCCTTGGGTGCGTCGGGGTTCACATAGTCGAAATGGCGGAAATCTGCGGGATATCGCAGATCTCCATGCATCGCGATGCCGTGGGCCGGAGCCGCGGCGAGGTCGTTGGGCAGGAGAGGGAGAAGGGCAAAAATCAGCAGCAGCGCGAGGCGGGCTGCCGCGCGCACCTTAGTGCTGGCTTCTCGCCGGCAGGTGGTAGATGCCTTGAGACTCGTCGAAACGGTCAAAGAATTCAGGCACTTGCGGATGCCGGACCGGTTCGCCGCTATCATCGTCGAGGAGGTTCTGCTCTGACACATAGGCGATATATTCGCTATCATCGTTCTCAGCGAGCAGATGATAAAAAGGTTGGTCTTTTCGTGGCCGGACATCCTCCGGAATGGACAACCACCATTCCTCCGTATTGGCAAAGGTCGGATCCACGTCGAAAATCACGCCGCGAAATGCAAAATGGCGATGCTTCACAACCTGGCCGATTTTAAACTTGGCTGTCCGGTGGATCTCCGAAATGACGCCCTGGGAAGGGAAATTCGCCTCGGACCTCCCGGAATCCACGCTCTGATTTTCAGTGCGGCCATGTGTCGGCACGACAGGATCTCCTTCGGTTTTCCGAGTGCAAGACGCTTGCCAATCTCAATTCTGGCCCAACCCCAGGCCCGGCTCCCCACAAGCGCTCGCACGGCATAGGACATCTTTTGCATTGCACGCAAGCCTGTAACATGTGTAACAGCCAAGTTGACGCGACACAATCGGGCCTCCCGATACGGGCGAAATCAGCCATTTTTGAAGCGTAGGGCCGTGACGGACGTCCTCAACCTCTCACTGCCGCTCTTCGGACTGATTCTCCTCGGCTACGGCGCTGCGCACATCTTGCGCATCGAGGAAAAGGGCTTGGCATGGCTCAATGCCCTCATCGTCTATTTCGCTGTTCCGGCTTTGATTTTTCGCACAGTGGCCAGGGCTCCGTTCGAAGAATTGGCAAATCTGTCATTTATTGCGGCAACGACTGCTTCAACTTTGATCATTTATACAGCGGCCACCGTCTCCGCGCTTCTGATTTTCAAGCAACGTCTTCAGACGGCGGCCATCCAGGGCAGTGCCGCGAGCTATGGCAATGTTGGCTATATGGGGCTGGCCCTGAGCGTGACGGCGTTTGGAACGCCAGCGGCAGTGCCGGCCGCATTGATTTTCTGCTTCGACAGCGTGCTGCAATTTACGCTCACACCCCTGCTCATCGCCATTGGAGTGAGACACGACCACGAAAACGTAAAATTCGCGGCAGTGGCCGTCCGTATTGCAAAATCGATCCTGCTCCACCCCTTCATCATCGCGACCTTGGCGGGGATAGCTGCGTCAGCCGCACGGATATCTTTGCCTGGTGCGGTGGACAATTTGCTTGACCTTTTGGTGAATGCCGCTGCCCCCGCCGCACTTTTTGCCTTGGGCGTAACGCTCGCATTGCGCCACTTTGCAGGAATTGGGCGGGAATTTCCCGTGATCGTCCTCCTGAAAGTTATAGTCCATCCGCTCGTCGCCTATGCTGTGGTGAGCACCGTCGTCGGTCTTGATCCCGTATGGCTCTATGTGGCCATTCTCATGGCCTCATTGCCGACTGCTGCGAACGTATTCATCTTGGCAACGCAGTACCGGCTTTATGTGGAGGGGACATCCAGCGCGATTCTAGTAACGACGATCCTCACAGCTCTGACAGTGCCTGTGTTGCTCTATCTCGCTCAGCATGGATTGCTTTAAGCACCGATCCCTTCGCGCATCACCGTCCGTCGCAGTCTCCCGAACCGTTGCAGGGCAAGGAGTCCAGCCGCCCGCACCAGCTGTCCAGGCAGCATTTGCGACAATAGTGATCTGTTCATTAAATCGACGCCCATGCCTCGCGGCAGCACGTCTCGCCGGCGGTCGCGGTCATAACCCTCCAGGACGTCGTTCCCACCCGGATCCTTTGAGCACGCAATCGCTTCGATCACCCTGGCGGATGCGGCCTCAGCGTCCCTGAATCCGAGATTCAGGCCCTGGGCGCCAATGGGGGGCAAGACATGAGCCGCCTCGCCGACGAGAAAAATCCTCTTGGCCGCGAAACTTCTCGAGATCATGGATCGCGCCGGGAATGCGGCTCGCGCTCCGGTGTTGCCAACCGCGCCCAGTTCACCGTTTAAGGCGATTGTCAGGGCTGAGCTGAACTCGGCTTCACCCAAGGCCATCAATCGGTTGATTTCATCGGGTCGTTCCATCCAGACAAGACTTGAACGCTTTCCTGGTAAGGGCACCGTCGTGAGCGGCCCACCCGGCCGGTGATACTCGGTCGAACAGTTGTCATGAGAGAGTTCATGGTCGAAACTTGTTGCTAAAGCCAGCTGCCTATACGTGGTTCCGTATGTCTTGATACCGGCGCTGTCGCGGCAAACGGAGCTTGCACCGTCTGCGGCGATCACGGCCTGGGCCGCGATCATTGTTTTATCGTCCAGATGCAGCACCACTCGATCATCGAGAATCTCGGCCCGCCGGACCTTGCCTTCTCGCGTGATTTGATTCCCGGCGGAGGCCAGCACAGCGCTGAGAGAGGCCAGTAACGAGCTATTGGGAACATTCCAGCCGAAAGGCTCGTTGCCTAATTCCGCAGCATCAAAAGTGACTGTTGGAGCTCCCGGCCAATTACCGGTCTGATCGACGATTTTGAGAGTTCTCAACGGGGCGGAATCTCTTTCCAAGGGATCCGGCCACAGACCGATTTTCTCCAGGACCGCTATCGATCCCTGCATGAGAGCTGTGGTTCGCGGGTCTGCCTCGCGATGGCTGACGCCTGGCAAGAAGACGAAATTAATTCGGGCCTCCTGCAGCAGGGCACATGCCAGTCTTCCGGCCGGTCCTCCGCCAACAACAGCGACCTGGTGGCAGTGGTCGGTCATTTTTTCGCTCCGGTTGGCTCTGAGGCGCTGCGTTATCTAACTGCGGACAAGCCTGATGCCGAGGTGTTGCTCTGAGCCTATCCTGAAACTCCCTCTGAGCCACTTGCAAGCGCATTTAGTCCGAATGGGAGCACCGCCTTTGCATTTCGATATGTCTTTTGAATTTCAGTTGGGTCAGGGAAAGTGACAACAGCTGTCTGTTTGCTTGGTCATCGTCGACGATCATGACCATTTTGGACGGGGCTAAACTCGAGGGCTTCAAACGGTCTCAGTGCCGCCAGGGCGGTTGCCGCTGCCCGAGTGCAGTGATATGGAGCGATCCGACAATAATATGCCTCGGCCCGCAGGTTCAAGCGCAATGGACAAGACCTATGACCGTTGACGAAAAAGCCGTTCGCCATATTGCGCGCCTCGCGCGTATCGCGGTCACGGGACAAGAGGTGACTGCTCTCCAAGCTGAATTGAACACCATTCTGAACTGGGTCGAGCAATTGAACCAAGTGGATACGACCGGCGTCGAGCCGATGACGAGGGTGGTCGCCATGGAAATGAAGAAGCGGGAAGACGTGGTCACTGACGGCGATCGGGCGGCGGACGTCGTCCGCAACGCGCCAATCTCGGAGGACAACTATTTCGTCGTTCCCAAGGTCGTCGAATAACCGGATCCATTAAGGAAGCAACGACCGTGACTGATCTCACGCGGCTGACCATCGCAGAAGCAAAGAAGCGGCTGTCTGCCAAAGATTTTACCGCCCTAGAGCTGACGACGGCTTACCTCGCGGCTATGGAAGAGGGTAGGGTGCTGAATGCCTATGTTGCCGAAACGCCCGACAAGGCGCTGCAGATGGCCTCAGCCTCTGATGACCGCCTTCAACGCGGCGAGGCTGGAGCCCTGGAAGGCATCCCGCTTGGCATCAAGGATCTCTATTGTACCGAGGGAGTGCACAGTCAGGCCTGCTCGCATGTTCTCGACGGATTCAAGCCACCCTATGAATCGACGGTGACGGCCAATCTCTGGGCACAGGGCGCGGTGATGTTGGGCAAGCTGAACATGGATGAGTTTGCCATGGGCTCGTCAAATGAAACCTCCTACTATGGTCCAGTTGTTAATCCCTGGCGTGCTCACGCTCGAAATGAGGCGCTGGTTCCAGGCGGCTCCTCCGGCGGATCAGCCGCAGCGGTATCTGGATGGCTGTGCGCGGGCGCGACCGCTACCGATACTGGGGGTTCGATCCGTCAACCGGCAGCCTTGACAGGCACAGTTGGCATTAAGCCAACTTATGGTCGATGCTCGCGATGGGGCATTATTGCGTTCGCCTCGTCCCTGGACCAGGCGGGACCTATTGCCCGTGACGTGCGTGATGCGGCGATTTTGCTCCGTTCAATGGCCAGCGTCGATCCTAAGGACACCACTAGCGTGGACGTCCCAGTACCCAATTATGAGGCGGTGCTGGGCGGCAGCGTTAAGGGGCTAAAGGTTGGGGTGCCAAAGGAGTATCGCGTCGAAGGCATGCCATCTGAAGTTGACGGGCTCTGGCAGAAGGGAATGGATTGGCTTCGGGACGCTGGCGCCGAAATCCGAGAAGTATCTCTGCCCCATACGAAATACGCGCTTGCCGCCTATTACATCGTAGCGCCGGCAGAGGCTTCCTCTAACCTTGCGCGCTACGATGGCGTGCGATATGGGCTCCGGGAATCGGGCAGCGACATCACCGAGATGTATGAAAAGACCCGGGCCTCAGGTTTCGGCGCCGAGGTTAAACGCCGAGTCTTGATTGGCACTTACGTATTGTCTGCGGGCTATTATGATGCCTACTACCTGAAGGCTCAGCGGGTTCGGACGCTGATCAAGCGTGATTTCGAGCAGGTGTTCGAGGATGTCGACGTGTTGTTGACGCCCACCACGCCGAGTGCAGCGTTTGCACCGGGCGAAATCACCGATCCATTGAGCATGTATCTGAATGATGTATTCACCGTGACTGTAAATATGGCGGGTCTCCCTGGCATTTCGGTGCCGGCGGGTTTGTCGAAGGAGGGCCTCCCGCTGGGTTTGCAGCTCATCGGCCGGCCATTCGACGAGGAGACCCTGTTCAAAGCCGCTTACGCTATGGAGCAGGCTGCCGCATTCACGGTCACGCCAACACGTTGGTGGGCATGAGATTACCAGCTGAATGCCGCGATATGGCCGATTTGAGAAGTGAGATCGACCGGATCGATGCTGCCTTGGTTTCGCTACTGGCGGAGCGGACTCGATACGTCGATCGGGTAATAGAGGTTAAGGCTGCGGCAGGTCTACCTGCATTGATCGAGACGCGGGTCGAGGAAGTGGCCGCGCGCGTCCGAAACCTGGCGAACGGTCAGGGGCTTGATCCTGCATTTGCCGAGCGGCTTTGGCGAATGATGATGGATCATTTTATTGCCTATGAACAAGCACATCTCTAGCTTGATCTTCGATCCACATCATCCCTCGGCTGCTGATCGAACGGTTAGATCATTCTGCCGAGAGGCTTCAGGAATATTCAGCAGTCTCTGCTGGCCTACACGAGCTTGACCCGCATGATTCAGGACACACGCACCTCCGATCCGTCACGGCTCATTCCCGGAACCACCGGGGACTGGGAGATAATCATTGGACTTGAAGTGCATGCTCAGGTGACGTCCAACGCCAAACTTTTTTCGGGCGCGTCCACAAGGTTTGGTTCCGATCCTAACGCCAACGTGTCTCTGGTCGACGCGGCCATGCCCGGAATGCTGCCGGTCATCAATCGCTTCTGCATTGAGCAGGCGGTGCGGACAGGTCTCGGGCTCAAGGCGAAAATAAACCGCTACTCTGTCTTCGACAGGAAGAATTATTTCTATCCTGATCTACCCCAAGGGTACCAGATTTCGCAGTACAAGCAGCCCGTCGTCGGTGAGGGTGAGGTTCTTCTCGATTTTCCCGACGGCAGCTCGATTGCCGTGGGCATTGAACGGCTGCATTTGGAGCAAGATGCAGGCAAGTCGCTCCATGACCAGCATGCGACCATGTCCTATGTGGACCTGAACCGCTCGGGCGTTGCTCTGATGGAGATCGTCTCCAAGCCGGATATGCGAACCGCCGATGAGGCAAAGGCGTATGTCTCGAAGCTAAGGACCATCCTGCGCTATCTCGGCACGTGCGACGGCGATATGGAGAAAGGCAATCTCCGTGCCGACGTGAATGTCTCTGTGCGCCGCCCAGGGGAAGCCTTCGGTACCCGGTGTGAAATCAAGAATGTCAACTCGATCCGCTTCATCGGCCAGGCCATTGAGTATGAGGCGCGGCGGCAGATTGGCATCCTCGAGGATGGTGGCACCATAGATCAGGAGACGCGGCTTTTCGACGCCCGCAAGGGGGAGACGCGCTCGATGCGTTCCAAGGAGGAGGCGCATGACTACCGCTATTTTCCCGATCCAGATCTGCTGCCCTTGGAGATTACCGCCGAGTGGGTGGCGGAAATCGAGGCGAGCCTGCCAGAGCTTCCGGACGCAAAGAAAGCCCGCTTCACTGGAGATTATGGCCTGAGCCCATATGATGCAGGGGTTCTGGTAGGGGATCGGAGTGCCGCAGATTTCTTTGAGACCGTCGCTAAGGGCAGGGATCCCAAGCTTGCAGTGAACTGGGTAACAGGCGACCTTGCCGCGCAGGCGAATGCGCGCAATGTGGGCATCCTGGATCTGGGGGTTTCTGCTGAGCAACTTGGGGAACTGATTGATCTGATTGGCGACGGGACAATTTCTGGAAAGATTGCCAAGGATGTATTGGTGATCATGCTGGCTGAAGGCGGCAGCCCGTCCTCCATTGTCGAGCGTCGGGGCCTTGTCCAGGTGACGGATACGAAGGCGCTGGAGAAAATTGTCGATGAGATCATCGCGGCCAATCCGAGTCAGGTTGAGACAATCAAGTTGAAACCCAAGACCATCGGCTGGTTCGTCGGCCAGGTAATGAAGGCAAGCGGTGGTAAGGCCAATCCGCAGGTGGTGAACGATATTTTGAAGGCAAGGTTGGATTTGGAGTGACGGTCACCCGCAACTAAAGGAGGGCCATTGAGCAATGGGAATCTTTCGCTCCAACATTTCCCCTACTTCGGCCGAATTTCACGATAATGCTGTAGCCATGGAGGGGCTTCTTGCTGACCTCGCTGCCAAGCGCGAGGAGGCCTCTCTGGGTGGACCACCCAAGGCGCGGGAACGTCACTTATCCCGGGGCAAGCTACTGCCGCGCGACCGCGTAATGCAGCTCATCGATCCTGGGTCGCCTTTCCTGGAGCTGTCAAGCCTTGCCGCCTTTAATCTCTACAGCGGTGACATCCATGGGGCTGGCCTGATTTCTGGCATAGGTCGTATTGAAGGCCGTGAATGCATGATCGTGTGCAACGACGCGACGATCAAAGGCGGGACTTATTATCCGATCACCGTGAAGAAGCATCTCCGAGCACAGGAGATCGCTCTGCAGAACCGGCTACCCTGCATCTATCTCGTGGATTCTGGCGGCGCCAACCTGCCCAATCAAACTGATGTGTTTCCTGACCGCGAGCACTTCGGTCGGATCTTCTACAATCAGGCCACCATGTCAGCGGCTCGGATTCCACAAATTGCATGTGTGATGGGGTCTTGTACGGCAGGGGGCGCTTATGTTCCCGCAATGTCCGACGAGACCATCATCGTGCGCCGCCAGGGTACGATCTTTCTGGGCGGACCTCCTTTGGTAAAGGCGGCCACAGGAGAGGTTGTTTCCGCAGAAGATCTCGGCGGTGCTGACGTTCATGCGCGTCAGTCCGGCGTAGCGGATCATTATGCCCTGGACGATACCCATGCACTGGCCTTGGTGCGGAAGATCGTAAAAGGGCTCAACAGCCGTAAGCAGGTCGACATTGATCTGGCGCCATCGCTTTCGCCTCTCTACGACCCTTCGGAAATGAATGGTGTCGTTCCACCCGGTTTGTCTAAGCAATATGACGCTCGCGAAGTCATCGCCCGGATCGTAGATGGCTCTGACTTTGACGAGTGGAAGCAGCTCTATGGAACGACACTGGTGACCGGGTTCGCGAGAATTTGGGGAATCCCGGTAGGCATCTTGGCCAACAACGGGATTCTCTATTCTGAGTCGGCACAAAAAGGCGCTCATTTCATCGAATTGTGCTGCCAGCGGCGAATTCCTCTGCTGTTTCTGCAGAACATCTCCGGCTTTATGGTCGGTCAACGCTACGAAGCTGGGGGCATTGCCAAAGACGGCGCGAAATTGGTGACGGCAGTTGCCTGCGCTCAAGTGCCCAAAATCACCGTCATTGTTGGCGGTTCGTTCGGTGCAGGCAATTACGGCATGTGCGGGAGGGCATATTCGCCGCGCTTCCTCTTCATGTGGCCGAATGCGCGCATCTCGGTTATGGGAGGGGAGCAGGCGGCTTCAGTTTTAGCCCAGGTCAAGCGCGACAATATCGAGGCCGACGGTCAGCAGTGGTCGGAGGAGGAAGAACAGGCGTTCAAACAACCCGTGCGAGATCAGTATGAGCGGGAAGGGCACCCATATCACGCCACCGCGAACTTATGGGATGATGGGATTATCGCGCCCGCGGAGACACGCACAGTCCTGGGACTGGCTTTCTCTGCCACACTTAATGCGACCATTCCCCCGACTCAGTTCGGCGTGTTCAGAATGTAAACGCAAGGCGCCTGCGCAGGGCGGGGTTATGCAGTGACGATGCCACCTTACTTTCTGCGTATAGGCAGATTTTGGTGTACGTGGCCAGCCAACATCGAATTGACTGCGAGATGCGCAAAGATGCCCGGACAGATGCCGAGATAGAGGATTGTCTCCCCAGCTGGCGTAGGGCTAGACCATTCTCGTCAAAGCAGTTTCAAGGGCAGCTCGTCTGCCCCGATGGAGATTTCACCTGCCGACGTAGCCCGAAATTAGGGCTTCGCGTTTGATCGATTGGACCTCATTCTCCAAGGAATTTAGGAACGCTGAGCGGTCGCGCGGGGTGAATCCAGCATTAAAAGTTTGCACACCATCCGCTTCTCGAATGTGACGCATCAAGTCTCGCGTCGCCAGGGCCATGCCGATATTCTTCGAAGTGAACGCCTTGCCAGTGGGGCTAACGACCCGCGCCCCCTTCTCGAGGCAGCGGGCGGCAAGCGGAACATCTGCAGTGATGGCAATGTCGCCAGCCTCAATGTGTTCCGCGATCCAGTCGTCGGCAGCATCGGGCCCTTCGGTCACGATCACATTCCGGCTTAACGGATAGCCGGATGGTCGCATTCCACTATTGCTGACGATATGGACAGCGAGCTGATGACGCATTGCTACACGTTCGGTTTCAGCCTTCACCGGGCAAGCATCGGCGTCCACGAAAATAACGAGCATTACCAGCCATTCCAAACTCGGTATGCCGACGTCCGTTTCTCAGATGGAGAAACTTGTGCCACAGCCACAGGACGCAGTAGCTAGGGGATTGGTGATCTTGAAGGAAGCGCCGATGAGATCGTCCACGAAATCGATCTGCGATCCGGCCATATAAGGGACTGACATCGAGTCAATTAAAACCCTTGCGCCATTACGCAGGATTTCAAGGTCGTCCTCATTACGGGTGTCGTCCAGGGCAAACTCATACTGGAATCCTGAACAGCCGCCCCCCGAAACACTCACGCGGAGTGCCTTCGGTGTGCTCTCCCCAGCAACGATCTCGTTAATGCGTTCCGCCGCACGCTCTGTAATTTGGATCGTTTCGCCCATATCAGTGCTTCTGCCTTGGAAAAAATATGTAACCAGCCATATTTAGGAGCAGTTTGGGTCCGGGTCAATGCAGGCCCTCTCGGCTGGAGGTCCTCCCCTGAAATACGAGCTCGCCCCCTTCGCCTCCCGCGCTGAGTTCTCGCGCGGGCGGTTCGTGACCGAGCCGGAGGCGGAGACACGTACACCGTTTCAGCGTGATCGAGATCGCATCGTCCACTCGACGGCATTTCGTCGACTGAAGCACAAGACGCAGGTTTTTGTCTATCATGAGGGTGATCATTATCGCACCCGTCTCACTCATTCTCTTGAGGTCTCTCAAATTGCGCGAGCAATGTCGCGCACGCTGGCCCTTGACGAGGACCTGACGGAGGCTCTGTCGCTGGCTCATGACCTAGGTCACACGCCTTTTGGACATGCCGGCGAGCGGGCGTTGGACGCCTGCATGGTTCATTACGGCGGTTTCGATCATAATGCTCAGGCCCTTCGTATCGTCACAAGGCTGGAGCGCCGTTATGCGGCATTCGATGGCCTGAATCTTTCCTGGGAAACGCTTGAGGGCCTCGTGAAACATAACGGCCCATTGGTTGATAAGGACGGGAGCCCGTGCGGCACATATTCTGGCAAGTCCCTCCCGGCAGCTATTACGGATTTCGCGGGGGTGCGGGATCTGGCGCTGGAGACGTTCGCTTCAGCTGAGGCCCAGATCGCTTCAATCGCCGATGACATCGCCTACAATGCTCACGACATAGACGATGGTCTGCGAGCCGGGCTGTTTGATATCATTGATTTGGGTGATTTGCCTCTCGTTGGCGAAGCTCTGTCCGATGTTCTGAGGAGATATCCGGATCTCGAGCGCCCGCGACTGATCAATGAGACGGTCCGCAGAGTCATTTCAGCCATGGTGGATGATGTCACCACTGAATCTTTGAAGCGAGTCAGGCGCCTAAAGCCTGAAAGCGCGGATGCGGTCCGGGCTTTGGACCAACCGCTTATTGGACTGTCGCTGCAGCTGACAGAGAACAATCGGGTTCTGCAGTCATTTCTGTCGCGCCGCATGTATCATCACGAAAAGATCCGTAACATCATGGAGAGAGCGCAGCGGGTGGTTCGCGAACTGTTTGCGAGCTATATGGATGATCCAGCCACTCTCCCTAGGGAATGGAGGGGCGACTTCGATAAAGTCGACGAAGCTAAGCGTGCACGACGGATTTGCGACTTTATCGCGGGTATGACGGATCGTTTTGCTCTGGACGAGCATCGTAGGTTGTTTGACCTGGATCCGCTTTTCCGATAGTCGCCCAAACTGTGCACTGCTTAACCCTCCGGGCACGGTAAGCATGCTAGTGGCCTGCTCGAGGAGTATCTGAGCGAATGAATTTGTTCGCGCATTTTCACGCTGTTGTGAATCAAGCAGTTCATCGTCTGATAGAACGCGGCCGCCTGCCATCGGGGCTGGATCTGAGTCGTATCGTAGTCGAACCACCTCGTGAGTCCACACATGGGGATGTATCGACCAATGCGGCGATGGTGCTCGCGAAGGCAGCCTCCAAGAACCCGCGTGAGATTGCCGTTGATCTAGCGCTGGAGCTTCAGGAAGATGCAGATGTAGCGTCAGCAGAAGTTGCGGGGCCGGGCTTTGTAAACTTGCGTCTTCGAGCGACTTTCTGGCCGAAGGTGGTGGCGGCAGTCTTAGAGGCGCGGGAGACGTATGGAGCAGGCGACATCGGCCGAGGCTTGAGCGTCAACGTCGAATATGTTTCGGCCAATCCCACTGGCCCGCTTCATGTTGGTCATTGCCGCGGAGCAGTGTTCGGCGACGCATTGGCGAACCTTCTGGCCGAGACGGGACATCAGGTCACGCGTGAGTATTACATCAATGATGCCGGTGCGCAAATTGACGTATTGGCCCAGTCGGCCTTCTTGCGCTATCGCGAAGCTCTTGGCGACGAAGTCGGAGAAATTCCGTCAGGGCTCTACCCCGGCGATTATCTAAAGCCTGTGGGGGCCGAACTAGCCAAACGTTACGGCAGTGACTTGCGCCACATGGCCAAGGATGAAGCCCTGCGCATTGTACGTGATTTCGCCGTTTCGGCGATGATGGAGCTGATCAAAGAAGATCTGTCGGCGCTGAAAATTACTCATGAAGAATTTTTTTCCGAGGCCTCCCTTCATGACACTGACATCGCTGAGATGATCAGCGAGTTTAAAGCCAGGAACCTTGTTTATCTTGGAAACCTGCCTCCCCCGAAGGGGCAGCCATCCGAAGAATGGGAAGATCGTGAACAGCTTCTTTTCCGTGCATCAAAGTATGGAGACGACATAGATCGTCCCCTTCAGAAATCTGATGGCAGCTATACTTACTTCGCGGCTGATGTGGCATATTTTCGTTCCAAGTTCAGGCGTGGATTTGCGGAAATGATTTATGTTCTCGGAGCGGATCACGGCGGCTATGTGAAACGTCTGGAGGCTGTCGGTCGGGCCATTGCCGGAGATCAAGCGCGAGTGATCGTGAGGCTTTGCCAACTGGTGAGGCTTTTCCGGGACGGTGAGCCCATCCGCATGTCGAAACGTTCCGGCGATTTCGTGACCCTTCGTGAGGTTGTCGACGAGGTCGGGGCGGATGTTGTGCGCTTCATGATGCTGTATCGCAAAAATGATGCTCCTTTGGACTTCGACTTTTCTAAAGTCACGGAACAGTCGCGCGATAATCCCGTTTTTTATGTGCAGTATGCCCATGCGCGCATCTGCTCGGTTCTTCGAAATGCCGAATTGGAATTTGGACCCCAGGTTAATGATCAGGTTTCGGCGGATGACCTTTCCTTGCTGACAGATGAAGCAGAGGTCGCAGTGATCAGGCGTCTCGCCGATTATCCTCGAATTCAGCAGTCCGCTGTGGCCGCTCATGAGCCCCATCGGATCGCCCATTACCTCTATGACCTTGCCAGCGACTTCCATTCGCTCTGGAACAGGGGCAAAGAGTCGCCGCATTTACGCTTTATTGTTACTCAAAACGTCAATGCCACGAACGCGCGGCTCGCAATGCTCCGCGCGATTAGGTATGCTCTACAGAATGGTTTGCGCATCATCGGGGTCACGCCCATGGTGGAGATGTGACGGCGGACGTCCTTTATGGATAGCGACAAGACAAAAGATTCGGACCTCAGCGCCAAGCCGAGTTGGCGTGAGCGACTTGGTTTGAACGCTGAAGCGGTGCGGAATCCTCCTGCTGAGGCTCGGGGTCTCCCCAAGCTTGGCCGAGAGTTTTCCGCGAGTCGGGATGGGGAGATTGAAGCATCGCCTCGCTCTTCAGCTCTGGCGCCTCGGTTTGAACCTAGAGAGCAGACTGTGCAGCCCGTCCGGACTGGCTCTGGGGATCTTCGGTCGTTGAGCCGTCCTTTGGAGCCCAGGATGTCTGCTAGTCCTGGAGCAAAAGCCCCGGGCTCTCCGCCAACTGGAAACCAATCGACGGGATCCGTTTCCGACCGCCGTCAGTCTTCAACAGAGAGCCTAGCCTCTCCTGAAACAACGCGTGGACCTAACAGTCACCCGAGGCCAGCAGGCTTGCCTCCCGCGCCGCGTCCATTGGCTGCTGATTTTCAAAAGCGTTCATCAGAACAGGATCAAAGCCCGGATCGATCTGCAACCATTGGCCGGTCGGAGGCGTCAGGAAAACTGGCGGGAGGAGATCGCGCAGAGACTTTTAGGCGAACTTCACCTTCTGAGGGTTTTGGAGCGCGTCCGAATTCGGGAACGGCGGATAGGCCAAACACTGCTGAGCCGCCTTTAGGACCACGCCTGTCCTCATTTGAACGCCCTGCGTCGCCTGCGCTGCAACGCGGTCCCGCGGCGCCCGTGTTACAGTCAAATGTCCGGGCGTCGACGCCTTCTTTGGCAGTCGGGGCGACAGATTTGCGGCCTGATCCCCGAGCCGTGGCCAATGTGACGGAAGGACACAAGGAGCAGGCAGACAGTGGTCAGCTGTCTCGGAACACTGAACCTGCGTCCATTCCCCGCGCGGCTGCGCCGGTTCTAAGGCCCGATCCGCGTGCGGAACAGACATTGTCCGAACCGCTGTCACATCAGTTAGTGCCCGACGCTCGGGCCGAGGCAGCCGAGACAGTGGAAGGGCCCGTAGAGCGGCCCGAGACGGTAATGTCCACGTCGATGCAGGCCTCGTTGAGGACGCCGCCCCGATTGAAGTCGGCCGAGAGCGGAAATGAATCGCCTCATTCCAAACCTCATCCACAGATTGACGCTCACAGCACTGGTGCGGGGGTGTCGAATGTTGCGCCAGCCCCTGATGAACGGCAGATAAGAACTTCGGGGCTTCGGGCTCCGTTAAAACAACCCGAAACTGAGGGTGCAGGGAGACTGGCGAGGCCTGTGGCACCGATGGGTCCCGAGGTTGGTCGCGCGCCAGCCTTCGGACGCTCGGATTTTTCGAGATTTAAGTTGCCGGGCATCGGACAGGCGAAGGCGCCAACTGATGAAGCGAGCTCGCACTCGAACAAGTTACAGGAAGAACAGCTTAGCGATTTAGATACTGTTCCTTCCGAGACACCGAGCTTTAAGGATCGCGAACTGCAGCCTATAGCCGGCACCCTGCGCGCGCCTTCCCTGGATGCTCTTAAGGTGCCACCATTGCCTCGTCGCCCCGCTCCTGAAGAGGTGCGGGGTCAATCACGAGTTCCGTCTGCGTCAGCGCCCAGTACATTTGAGGAACTTGCAGAGCGGAACCGGCTTAATGCAGCGCGGCGATCACCATCGATGGAAGCGCCAATTCCCAGCCGCGGACCAGCGGCCAGGATTTTCCAGCAGCCGAGCCTAACGGAGGCATCTCGCAACCTTTCTGCTCGTGAACACACGGCACCGACGCCGACTTCAGAGACCTCTTATGACCGGGCTTTCTATGGTGATCCGGCTCTGGAGGAGCAGACTGGCAACCCTAATGAGTATCAGGGTGCTCATGCCCGGGAATTATCATATGTTGACGATCAGGGGGGCGATGACTATGACCGCCCGCTTCAGCATCGTGCAAGTGCCGCTGAGTATCAGGACGCCTACCGCGACTACGAAGTCGGCAATGATAAGTCCAGGTTTCTCTCCGGTCGGCTGCCAATATATCTAGGCGGTGCTCTTCTCCTTGTAATAGCGGTTGTCGCCGTGGTGATTTACATGCTGAGTGGTGGCAGCGATACGCTGGCGACGTCTGATAGTCCGCCTGTGATTGCCGCACCGACAGAACCCACGAAGATCCAACCTCAAGAAGCAACAAATCAGCCTGTGGTTCCCCGTCAGACTAAGCTCATCTATGATCGGATCTTAGGTGAAGAACAAGGCGGGGCTGAAGAGCGTCTCGTTCCTCGCCAGGAGGAGCCGTTGACACCTGGTGGTGTTGATGAGGGAGGCACAGGTCTGAGCCCCGGGGATCAAAGCGGGACCCAAGGAGCGCTGCCGGTACCTCTGCCGCCACCGCCCCCGAGCAATGGTGATCAATCTGCGCTGCCCTCCACTGATACTGTGACAATGGCGCGATCTTCTGAAGCTGATACATCGGCTGTAGAAGATGATGGCAGCATTCCGGTTCCTGGGATGAGCCCGAGTGAACCGCCATCGGCACCAATTGCAACGACCGCCCCGCCGAGTGCTTCGCCACCCCTCCCTCGGCCGAAACCGCAAACGAACCGCAATGCTGCAGGCTCGCCGACCCCAACCGGGTCGGCGTCTTCCGTTCAGACACAGGCAACCGCCATGGGAACGCCAGCTGCCTATGCATCGCCTGTAGCTCAGCAAAATCCTCCCGCCGGACAATATTTGATACAGCTGGCCTCCTTCCGAACGGCTCAGGATGCCACCAGCGAGTTTAATCGGCTGAAGAACAATTTTCCGGCATTGGTCGGAAATCTGTCATCCTTCATACAGGAGGCGGATCTGGGTAGCCGAGGAAAGTTCTACCGATTGAGACTTGGCCCCGTAGCGTCTAAAGACGATGCTTCGCAGCTTTGCAATTCGCTTATTGCCTCTGGTGAAAAGGATTGCCTGGTTCGCCGGCAGTAGCGTTGCGAATTCTGTTTAGTCCACACATTGAACTGCTGATTTCATGACAATTTCTGCCATCGTTTTTGGATGTGCTGGGTTTAGTCTCTCTGAACAGGAGCGAGCCTTTTTCAGGGACGCCAACCCTTGGGGCTTTATCTTATTTTCGCGTAATTGTGACAACCCCGACCAAGTTAGAGCGTTGGTTGAAGACCTCCGCAACACAGTGGGACGGGGGGATGCGCCGGTGTTGATCGACCAAGAAGGTGGTCGAGTGCAGAGGTTATCTCCGCCCCATTGGCCTAGTTATCCGCCGATGCGCATGTTCGGAGAGTGGTACGATCGCGACCCCGAGGCTGCCGAACGTGCGTTGTACAATAACATTCGCCTTATCGCCGCGGATCTCCATGACCTGGGTATTACTGTGAACTGCCTGCCTGTGCTTGATGTTCCAGCCCCAAACGCCCACCGTATAATCGGTGATCGTGCATTCGGTGGAGATGTGAATGTCATCGCCAGACTTGGCCGCCTCGTCTGTGGGAGTTTGCTTGACGGCGGCGTTTTGCCCGTAATCAAACATATGCCGGGTCATGGGCGAGCGGAAGTTGACAGCCATCTAAGTCTGCCGGTGGTTAAAGCGTCACGCTCGGATTTGGAAAATCGAGATTTTGTACCATTTCGTGCTCTTGCGGACATGCCTTTGGCCATGAGTGCGCATGTTGTTTATGAGGCGATAGATTCGGAGCGGCCGGCAACCCAGTCTTCCACAGTCATTGGCGAGATCATCCGAACCGAATTCGGCTTTGATGGTCTTCTGATCACGGACGATCTGAGCATGTCGGCGCTCCAAGGAAGTTTAAAGCAGCGCCTGCTTGAAAGCATTGAAGCGGGCTGCGATGTGGGCTTGCACTGCAATGGTGTGATGCAAGAGATGATTGAGCTAGCAGAAGTTGCGCCCTCTCTAACCAGGGGGGACCGGGTCTTGAGCTTTTTGCGAGATCCCGAGCCCTTTGACCGAGAGCAGGCCTGGGCGGAACTGTCCCTATCGAGACGCGAATCGCTGTAGTCTCGCGAGCTTGGGTCTGCCGTGACTAGGAGCTTGGATACTGTATCCTGAATTATAGCGCACAATGACTGCATTGATACTACTTGGCAAAGCATGGCATCCCCTGCACACGAGGCTGTAGATCCCGATGCGTTGATCATTGATATCGACGGTTTCGAGGGCCCCCTCGATCTTCTATTGGCTCTCGCACGGAATCAGAAGGTCGATCTGGCGAAAATCTCTGTATTGGACCTTGTCGAGCAGTATCTTGCCTTCATGGCTCGATCGGAGTCGCTCCGTTTGGAACGGGCCGCTGACTACTTGGTGATGGCAGCTTGGCTGGCATACCTCAAGTCGCGACTTTTGCTTCCCCAGCCGCAGGGGGAAGATGAGTCGATCTGTGACGACCTCTCTGCTCGCTTGGCCTTTCGATTGAGGCGCTTAGAGGCCATGAGGGTGGCGGCTGTTCAATTGCTGGCTCGTCCACAACTGAACGATAATGTGTTTCCACGTGGCGTTGTGGAGCCGTTTTCTGGACCGCCGACGGTCGTTTATGATTGCAGTTTTTTTGATCTCTTGAAGGCCTACACCGACCGTCGTCAGAAGTTGACAAAGCGGAGAACATACGAAGTCACTGCACCACAAGTTCTGTCCCTGAAAGAAGCGCGTGACGTCTTAAATTTGCTGACTGGTGAGATACATCACTGGATATCTGTTGAGAAATTGCTGGTACGCCACCTCGTACGTCCCGGAATGGAAAGGAGCGTTCTCGCGTCAAGTTTCGCTGTCCTCCTCGAAATGGCTCGAGAAGGAAGGGTCGAGGTTCAACAGGAGCGTCATTTCGCCCCCTTATTCGTGCGCACCAAGCCCACCTCCACAAGGCCGGATACAGCATGATCACGAACTCCCTCAGAACAGAACCATTCGACGAACGATTGGAAATTGCTGACAATGTGACGAGGCTTCCCCGGACGGAGCGCATCAACCATTTGCGCGTGCTCGAAGCAGTCCTGTTCGCCTCTCCTGTTCCTCTTTCCGACAGAGAACTTGCAGTAAACCTTCCAGACGAAGCCGACGTCATCGACCTCTTAAGCGAACTCCAGGCTCACTATTCAGGACGCGGGGTACAACTTATCCAGGTTGCAGGAAAATGGAACTTTCGAACAGCGCCCGATCTTGCCAGTCATTTGGCGAGCGCCGCCATCGAACACCGCCGACTGTCTCGCGCGGCTACAGAGGTTTTGGCCATTATCGCCTATCATCAGCCTGTGACACGGGCTGAGATAGAAGAGATTCGAGGAGTGTCATTGTCTCGCGGAACGCTTGACGTCCTTTTGGAGATGGGCTGGATCTGTATGCGGGGGCGACGCAGGACGCCTGGCAGGCCTGTCACATTTGCGACGACAGAAAATTTCTTAAGCCACTTTGGGTTGAACGAGCTAGGGGATCTTCCTGGCCTTGCTGAACTGAAATTGTCTGGGCTGCTAGAGCCCGATGTTGCGTCTGATTTTGAGATTCCCGTGCCCCGGGATAACGAGAGCTTGGGATACGAGGAAGATCCTGTTGCGGATGATATGAACGGTGCTCTCGCAACTGATCTCATCTCCGAGAAGGAGGACCGAGCTTGAGGCCGTCAACACGAGATTTTGGCTGGTGTGGCTTTCACAACGATGCAACGCAGTATATGACGCGGCTGGGCGAGTTGCGGGACTATGACCAATCCGCGATAATGACCCATTGAAGGCTGGGGAGCCGCGTCCGTAGCTCCAGGATATAAGTGACTGTATGTTCGACATCAGTGCGACAGAACTCCTGGTCATTGCAGTCGTAGCGATTGTGGTGATTGGCCCAAAAGACCTGCCGGATATGTTGAAGGGTCTCGGGCGCTTCCTGCGAAAAATGAGGTTGATGGCCGGTGACTTTCAAAGGCAGCTGGATCAAGCTGGCTTCGAAGATGTTCGAAAGGGAATTGAGGAGGTTCGTAGTTTGACGTCTCCGAGTGGCGTAATCGCGCGAAGCATTGCGTCCTCTATTGAGACCGATGATAGCAAGCGGACGATTGAACAGAAGGCTTCCGCTGAGCCCGCGGCAGCCCAAGTGTCAGTTGAAACAAAGGAAAATGTCCCTTCAGTCGATACCACCATCGCTAAGGTTTCGATTTCCACTGAGGATACAGCGATTGGGACAAGCTCGTCTGACGCGACGTTGCAAGACCGCCCCCACCAGTCAACGACGGAAATGATGCCTACGACCGATAAGGTGGAGGGAGATCTGATCGGGTCGCCCGCGACCGATAACACCACCGCCAGTTCTCGCGCTTGAGTGACCCGCATCCAATGAGCAAAGAAGACATCGATGCCACTCAGGCTCCATTGATGGACCATCTAATCGAGCTTAGGTCTCGCTTGGTTAGATCGCTCCTCGGGCTGCTGATTGCCTTTTTGTTCTGTTTTTATTTTGCCACGACGATCTTCAATATACTGATTTGGCCGTACGAGTGGGCAGTCGGTGATTCGACGCAGGTGCGCCTGATTTACACTGCCCCGCAAGAATATTTCTTCACTCAGCTTAAAATAGCACTTTGGGGCGGCTTTTTTCTCGCCTTCCCGATCATAGCCACACAGATTTACATGTTTGTTGCACCCGGTCTCTACAAGAATGAGCGACAAGCGTTCATGCCTTTTCTTGTCGCGACGCCGTTTCTCTTCATTCTCGGCGCCGGCTTAGTCTATTTCTTTATCTTACCCATGGCACTGGCCTTTTTCGCAAGTTTTCAGCAGACGGGCAGTACCGGTGCAATAATTGAGCTGCTGCCGAAGGTGAGTGAGTATCTTGACCTGATCATGACCTTGATGATCGCGTTTGGTATTTGCTTTCAACTGCCAGTGATTCTGACCCTCTTGGTTAAAGTTGGTATATTAAGCGCTGAGGGCCTCCGCAAGAAACGGCGCTATGCGATTGTCGCAGCTTTTGCCATTGCTGCCTTTATGACGCCTCCGGATCCCTTCAGTCAGATCGGGCTTGCTCTGCCTCTGATCGGATTGTTTGAGGTTTCATTGTATCTGGCGCGAGGAATTGAAAAGAAGCGATTAGCGGAAGATGCCCGCCGAGATCAGGAAAGCCCACTCGACGTTTGATCTTCTTTTCTCTGGCCCGCAACTCCTGTCGAGGCCTTCCTATGAGGCTCGTGGAAAGCTGAAAGAGTGATCTTCAACTCCAAACAAGGAATTTGACTGCGGCTGCACCAGGCAACCGCAAGCTTGATCCCAACGCCAGCAGCGCAACAGAGTCAGATGCGTACCGCCCCACCATCGATCAATACCGTTCTGCTCGATTTGATCGATCTGCCCGCTGACAACGGCATGACCAAAATCCGTCAAGGACAGTTCTGCGCCAAGGTAATGTGCGATGCGATTGGCGTCGGGAGTGTCCGAGGTCACCAGCTCTGGAGTGAACTCATCTGTCGTCCGGCAATAGATATCTCGGAAGCGCTCCGGCAGTCCGGAGATCAGAGGGTGTCGAGCGAAGGCTAAATCCTCCAGCCTCCGCCAGAAGCTCCAATCACCGAGGAAAACGGCAGGCTCTCTGCGTTGATTTTCATTAAACAGTGTTTGAGGTGAAGCTGTTTTCTCCCGGAGTGCCTGCAGAACACGGCGTTCTGTGCGGCTGAGCCCATCGGCTTGTCCGGGCAACTCCTCCAAGGCACGAAACATTGCCGCACGTAGGAAGGGGAACCGCGCAAGATCCGGATCGGTAGCCAGTCTCGACCAAGCCTCAGGCGTCGGCGAGCAGTAGGATGTCCACACTTGGCTTGCTATCTCAAAATCGGTATCCGTCACAGAGCGTTTGGTGCTTGCGAAACGGGCGATCGAGTCTGGTGCATGACGTCCGAGATAATCGTTGGCCTGCACGAGTTTCACGTCACCGACGACTTCACTTCGATTAAGCGCGTCCAGTGTCTGGAATAACTGCAACTGATCATAAAGATCATGCTCGAACCAGAGTTCAATCGACTGTTCGGGATCTATACTTTCGAGCTGCATGCGTCGATGCGCAAATTCTTCTTCGATTTCGTGTAACGGTACCGCGAAGGCCTCGCTGAGAAAGGCAGCGCGGATTTCATCAAGAGTCCTGAGGTCGCTCGTAAGGGGCACGGGCCCGTCGATCAGCGTGTCGCGCCACGGCACGATCGTGTGGGCAAGCCCTGCAGACTTCAGTGTGTCTGCCACGATATCCCCATTCGTGATGATCAGGGTCATCAAGGAGCCTTTCAACTGAAATGTTTAATTGATGCTGACTTTGCCGTGAGAATGCGACCATTCCTTGGCTTGAGGGATCGGATTTCCTGAATCGAGATGCGCATAAATGCGCCCGCAGGTGATGCGCCTCTTCACCCTGTCGACCCACAAGGTTATAGAGGCGTCCGACCTTTGTTCACCGGAGTAGGGATCATGACTGCTATCATTGACATCACGGCTCGCGAAATTCTCGATAGCCGGGGGAACCCGACCGTGGAAGTTGATGTGACCCTTGAGGAGGGCTACTTCGGACGTGCGGCTGTTCCGTCGGGAGCATCCACAGGAGCACATGAGGCTGCGGAGCTGCGCGATAGCGACCAAGGTCGCTACGGGGGCAAGGGCGTAGCGCAGGCCGTAGCCAACGTGAATGGGGAGATCTTCGAAGCTATCGCCGGTCTTGATGCTGAGGATCAGGTGGCACTTGACCGGATCATGATCGACCTCGACGGAACCGATAACAAGTCTCGTCTGGGAGCAAATGCGATTCTCGGCGTTTCGCTTGCCGTCGCCCATGCCGCTGCTCAGGCAAGTGGCCTGCCTCTTTACCGATATGTGGGGGGTACCTCCGCGAGAACCCTGCCTGTGCCGATGATGAACATTATCAATGGGGGGGCGCATGCCGATAATCCCATCGACATCCAGGAATTCATGATCATGCCAATTGGCGCGGAAACTTTCGCAGATGGTCTGCGGATGGGGGCAGAAATTTTCCATCGCCTCCGCAGCGAACTCAAGAATGCAGGACATAACACCAATGTTGGGGACGAAGGAGGGTTCGCGCCGAATCTCGCCTCAACAGAAGAAGCATTGAATTTTGTGACCCGTGCCATTGAGCTCGCGGGGTACACGCCAGGGGATGATGTAATGTTGGCCTTGGATTGCGCATCGACCGAATTTTATAGGGATGGAAAGTATCAACTGACCGGTGAGAAGATGGTGCTTGATGCCGCATCAATGGCGGAATACCTGGCCGCTTTGGTAGAGCGCTTTCCCATAATTTCCATTGAGGACGGAATGGCCGAGGATGACTGGGATGGTTGGCAGATGCTTACAGATCGGCTCGGCAGCCAGATCCAGCTTGTTGGCGATGACCTCTTTGTGACCAATCCGGCGCGGCTGCGGGATGGAATTGCGGCAGGAGCGGGGAATGCGATCCTCGTTAAGGTCAACCAGATCGGAACGTTGTCGGAAACGCTTGAGGCTGTTGAGGTTGCCCACAAGGCCGGGTACAGGGCGGTAATGTCCCACCGCTCTGGGGAGACGGAGGATGTTACAATTGCCGACCTAGCGGTGGCGACGAACTGTGGTCAGATCAAGACTGGTTCCTTAGCGCGCAGTGACAGGCTCGCAAAATATAATCAGCTTCTACGAATTGAAGAGCAGCTTGGCACTGCGGCGACCTATGCTGGACGCTCAATTCTCCGGGGCTGACGGAAACTATGGCCCATGCAACCTGCCGGTAGGATTTGGCACCCGCCTTATTATAAAGGCGAGCGGCAAGCGAGAAGATTAAACTCTGCCGCACGGAATCCAGCTTCGAACTGAAGCCGAAGCAGCTAGTCTGAAAAAATGGGTGGTCTCATGCATTCTCCGACGGCGCAAGCGGCTCTGAGTGAAACGTCTCTCAAAAACTATATTGGCGGCCGTTATGTGAACTCTGCAGGCAACGAGCAGTTCAACGCGTTGAACCCTGCAACCGGCGAGATTATCTGCAACGTCCAACAGGCTAGTGAAGCGGATCTGGAAGCCGCATTGGCTTCGGCTCAGGCTGGCTTCCAACTCTGGCGGAAGATGACCGGCGCGGAGCGCGGCCGGATCCTGCGCCGAGCTGCTGATCTGTTGCGTGAGCGTAACGACGAACTAGCCACGCTAGAAGTTCTGAACACCGGCAAACCCATCCAGGAGGCGATCGCTGTAGATATATATTCGGGTGCTGACTGTCTGGAATTTTTCGGCGGCGTAGCAGCGTCCATTCATGGTCATCACTATCAGTTTGGAGCCAACTTTGCTTACACTCGGCGCGAGCCGTTAGGGGTATGCGCGGGTATTGGTGCTTGGAACTATCCAATACAGATCGCGTGCTGGAAGTCGGCACCCGCCTTGGCCTGCGGGAACGCCATGATCTTTAAACCTGCGGAGATGAGCCCACTGACGGCCGCGAAGCTGGCTGAAATTTACACGGAGGCGGGTCTGCCGGCTGGAGTATTCAATGTTGTGCAGGGCGACGCCAGCGTGGGGCAATGGCTCACACGGTCTGCTGGAATTGCGAAGGTATCGCTCACAGGGGAGCTCAGCACAGGCAAGAAGGTTTTGGCTGCCGCCGCAGAGACCCTGAAGCATGTCACTCTGGAGCTTGGAGGCAAGTCACCGATTATAGTGTTTGAGGATGCCGATCTCGATAGCGCCGTGTCCGGCGCGATCCTCGGCAATTTCTATACTCAAGGGGAAATTTGTTCGAACGGCACCAGGGTCTTCGTACAGAAATCGGTGCTGGAAGAGTTCCTTGGAAGGATGGCTTCGCACGCGAAAAGAATACGGATCGGCAATCCTCTCGATCCTCAAACCCAGATGGGGGCACTTATTTCGCCTGAACACGGGCAAAAGGTCATGGAATTTATTGAGCGCGGCAAGAGCGAGGGCGCGCGGCTGATCTGCGGCGGTCAAAGGGCCATGGTGCAGGGCTGCGAAGCAGGATGGTTCATTGAACCCACTGTTTTTGCTGATTGTCGAGACGACATGACCATTGTGAAGGAGGAGATCTTCGGCCCGGTCATGTCAGTCTTGAGCTTCGAGGAGGAAGCTGAGGTCATCAGCCGGTCCAACGATACGATATATGGCTTGTCAGCTGGGGTATTCACCCGCGATTTGGCGCGGGGTCATCGTGTGGCCGCGGCGCTGGAGGCTGGCACCTGTTGGATCAACACATACAATGTGACCCCGGTTGAGCTGCCCTTCGGTGGTTACAAACAGTCTGGCATGGGCCGAGAGAATTCCCTTGCCGCAATTGAACACTATACTCAAATTAAAACCGTATACGTCGAAACGGATAAAGTTCAGTCGCCGTATTGACAGGCTAACAGAGCGGAAAAGCGGCTAATATTCTGAACAAAGATATTCCAAATCGACGGAACTTCTAGATTCTTACCTCTGGAAGGCCAAAAACCTCACCGCTGCGCAACACTTTCGGATCGTAGGCTTTGCGTGAGAAGACTTGGCGTACAAGGGGCTCGAAAAAGGACAATGGTTTCATTGGATAATCGGGGTCGAACGAGGTCTGATCCCAGCGCTCACAGAAGTCAACAGTCGTGGGATAGAAAGGGCTGTCCGCATATTTTTCGCGCTCCATGCGATCCCAGCCATAATGGTGAGCATAATAGTACATTTGAAAAGCGCCATGGTGCTCAACAACCCACGCGCATTCGTCGCGAACGTAAGGCCTGAGGATCTCAGCAGCAAAACGATCGTGATTTTGAGGTGCCAATCCGTCGCCGATGTCATGCAGGAGGGTGGCCACTATCCAATCTGCATCCGCCCCGTCATGAAGTGCACGGGTCGCCGACTGCAATCCATGTTCAAGGCGACTAATTTTGTATCCAGACAGTGTCTCCTCAGCTTGCCTGGCCAGTTCACGTAACAACCGATCAGCAGTCTGGGCGAGATAGGCTTTCTCCAGTTCGTGCAGCAACTCGTAGTCTTCCTTGCTGCCGTCCTTCATCTGTGTGAATGAGACACTTTCCATGGTGATGCTCCCAGTTGCCGCATTCGCTAGCATACGGGACGCGGTGCGGGAATCAACGAGCTCTTGGAAGGCAACTGATCGCAAGGCTCAGACACGTGGAACCAAAGCTTATTGGCGGCGTTGAAGCGCCATGACTGATAAGCAAGATACGTCTCACTCCGGTGATCAAAAGCCTGTTCTGACTCCCACCGAGGCTCGACAGGGTGCTCCACGGCAGAACGTCAGGGTCGTACTAATTGTGTCCCTGGTTCTTATAATCGTAATCTTTGGAGCGCTTTTCGCTTCTTACCAGTGAGGTGGCCTCCTGGTAAATTGCTTGACCTTAAATGCTCGTCCTGAACTAAAGGATCGCAGAAGCCTCGGATGGGCCGTCTGACGATGACGACATGGTGACGCCTCTGGAGCAGATACGCCGGCTAACTAGCGCGTTGGATTTTGCACGCGCCAGCGCATTTCTCCAGGATTGTGATCTGCGCTATGTTTGGGTTGCGACTTCAGTTCCGTTCTTCTCAGAAGGCAAGCTTCTAGGAAAAACTGACGCCGAAGTGCTTGCTGAGGAGACGGCAAGACAGATCGTACCCTTGAAGCGGTCGGTTATTTCAACAGGACGAGGGCAAAACGGCGAGTTCTTCCATACTCTTCCCTCAGGTGAAAGACGTTGGTACTCTGTCAAATTGGATCCATGGCTGGATCAGGATGGAACGACACTCGGTGTTTTCACAGCCGCCCTTGATGTAACCGATCAGCGGTTAATGGATGAAAGGCTGGTTGTTCTGATGCGCGAGGTGGCGCATCGATCCAAGAATCTTCTTGCAATTATACAGGGTCTATCGAACCAAACTGCCCGCACGAGTTCGACAATTGCCGAGTTCGCTTCGAAGTTTACGGGGCGCTTGTTATCCTTGGGTCATGCTCAGGATCTCTTGACCGCGACGGACTGGCAAGGTGCTTCAATCGATGATCTGATCAAGTTTCAGCTCGGGCCTTATCTCGAGGCGTATGATCGACAGATCTTAACGCATGGACGCCCGATGATGCTGAAGTCCAATGCTGCACAATACCTTGGCCTCGCGCTTCATGAGTTGGTGACAAACGCTGCTAAACACGGGACACTTTTGGAGGCAAGTGGTGAAGTCTCGATTTCCTGGCGCATAGTAACGGGTGAAACACCGCGTCGAAATTGTTTCATCCTTGTCTGGAGTGAGAGAGGCCCCAGTAGGCTCCGATCAGATTGGGAAGGCGAACGGGGCGGCTTTGGTCGAACGATGTTGACGAAAATTACCCCTCAAGCGATACAGGGGCAGGCACTTATGCGTTTTCGGCAGGGCGGGATAGTCTACAGACTTGCCGCGCCACTAACCGAAATCGCAACAGATGATTGGCTCTACCGATCCGCTTTAATGGCCGAGATGCCACCTGCTTGAAAGAGAACCAAACTAAAAGAAGAACCAGGCACCGAACTGCCCTCGGATATTGTCACCGCTCCGTAAGCGTCCGGCCAAGGACATGTCATAGAAGTCCCTCTGGCCGTAGATTACTTCCCAACCCAATTGAAGCTCGCTTACTGGTTTCCAAATTAGGTTGCCGTGGAGGCTCATAACCTCCTTGTTGAATCGACCCGTAAGATATCCCCCGTCCGCGACGGCGTCTTTGACGTCTGACTTGTTTGGCAGCGACAGCCCCCATCCAAAGTTGATGCTTGTTTTTTCGCTCACCTCAAAAGTTACACCTGCGAAGATCCCTAAGGCTGCGATACTGTTAATGTCACCACTTAGGGGATTGATCCAATAAGCCGGTGAGTTGCCGACCAAGTAATTTCCGACACCGTCGCCGTAAATCGCACCCGCAGATAGCGTTCCGAAGTCTGAGAGGTTTATCGTGGCGGCCCCTTGTACAACCCAGCCGAAGGCTCCATCGCTGTCAGTTGCTCCGAGGCGCTTTTCGGTAGCGAAGCGCCGTCCTGCGCCCGACAAAAGGAATTGATGGCCGGCGGCTGTCTCATACTGCCAACGCGCCACAAGATCCGGCATCTCGTCATTGAGCCCGCGCGCGTTTGTACCGTACTCATCATAACCTGTAGGATCCTCAACGGAAATTGCGAAGACGTTTGGACCGTCGCGATACGTCAGCCGCACTTGACCTACACGTGACGTGCCAAGCAAACCCGCAGGACCAAAGAAATCGACAGTCGTAATGCCTGTAATGAGAGACATGAAGTTGCGCCAAGTTTGCCCTGCACCAAAACTCCATTTCGGCAGCATGTCCCACTCACCCCAAGCGTGGCGCATGCGAAAGTCAGTAGAGCCGAACGCTCCTCCCGAAAAGAAATCGCCCTCGATCAATGTGCGGACTTGGCCGACTGAAGTGTCGGACCGCGACTGTATCCGAAAGCGGGACTGACGAGCATGAAAGCGAACGTGCTTACTGCTCTTTCTCTCTGTCAGATTCGAATATCCAAAGTAATCACCTAGATCTTGATTGAAATCATAAATAAAATCACCCTTTACGTATCCGGAAACAGTCACTTGATGAACCGGAGCGGGCATGTCAGCTGTCGGGGTGACGAAAACTGTGAAGCCGCGATCTGCAGGAAGAGCGTCGCCCACCCGCTCCGTCCACGGCGCGAGTTCGTTCTCGCTCCCGCGATAGAAGCTTATGAGACCCGAGTCTTTGGGGGTAACAGATGTGTGGGGAGCGGCCGCTTGAAGCTGCTCCAACTGGGATTGAAGAGATTGAAGTTGGAGCTGGAGGTCGGCGAGTTCATCGGCCTTAACCGATTCGCCGAACGCCACCACGCCTACAGCAGCAAGAGTTACGGTGGCCATTGCTGTGGCTTTGACCCTATGCCCTATGTTCATCGCTGTCCCCCGAGATCCTGCCGCTCATTCGCGCCAATTGGCGTTCGGTTGTTAATGCAACCTATGAGGGAATTTATACCGGACGCGAGGGGATTTCATCGATTCCTGTGTAGAGATTACAGAATCCGCATTGTAGTGCCCAAAAAATCACGACCCTAGGTTGTGAGTATTCAGAAGAAGAACCAGGCTCCGAATTGCCCTCTTAGATTTTGGGCATTTGTGCAGGGCGGTGACAAATTAGGCCATGGAGCGCCGACGTGATGGCGGTGCGGGCGGAGTAAAAGCCGTCCATTGGCTAGGCTGGT
>NZ_VHKL01000006.1:300000-380188 GCF_007474605.1 Rhodoligotrophos appendicifer
TTCCCTTGTCGACTCCAATGCGCAGTTAAGTGCAGAGCCCTTCCCGCCCCGCCAACCTCATGGCCGAACAACAGAATGCCTTCACTTGAAGGCGGCACATGTCCGATCCGACATCACTTCACACCGAAATCTGTGCTCGCCAGCCGGCCGTTACGATTGTGAGTCGGAGCGATTTCCCTTGCCCAGATCGGTCTTTGCCCGGTGATCCTTGTCAAGCTTCTCCAGGCTTTCGATCACGCCGTCGGTGTCCAACTTCACGTCCGGCACGGCCTGCCGTTGATTATGGACGTTGCTTTGGTCGTTTCCTTGCAGGCTGTTCCGGCCCATCCGCTCGTTTGCAATGTCGGTCTCGCCGAGTTGTCCCGGCTTCTTGTCGTGAGGGTTAGCCATCATTCTCTCCTTCATCCGTTGAAAACCCAACGAAGGGCTGCGGCGTCGGTTCCAACGGTAAACAGGAGGAAAGCCAGCTCAGATGATGCGAATGCCTTCCGCCGCGAGACCAGCTCCGATCCTGCGGGTCGAGATTTCGAATGGCGAAAAACAGGGGGAGTACGCCTCCGCGACCCGCGTGCCGGCCCTCGTTTCATTGGGCAGGCCCCGTGGATCCCTCGACGACCCTGACATGAGAAAAGTTCCAGCAGTCGGCAACGACGGGCATATCGGGCACCGATGACCAAGGTCAAAGGCTCGAACACCATGCCTGATCCGGCTTTCGCCATTACCACCGAGGAGCAGCTCCGAGCGCTCTATTCAGAGCCGAGCCCCCGCGTGCGCAAATAAGCTCATCGATCACGTTGATCATTATTGCCGGCTGCTGATCGAACGATCGCCCTTTCTGGTGATGGCGACTCGCGGCTCCTGAGGGCCTCGATTGCTCACCTAAGGGGGATGAGCCGGGTTTTGTTCGCGTTGTCGACGACAAGACCCTGATGATAGCCGACCGTCCGCGGAACAACCGCGTCGACGGCTTGCGCAATCTCCTGCACGATCCGAACGTGGGGCTGATCTTCCTTATTCCAGGCATGCGCGAGACCCTGCGCATCAACGGTTATGCCTCGATCACGGCCGATCCGGCCCTTCTTGCCGACATGGCGAAGGATGGGGCTCCGGCGAAGGCGATTAGGGTGGTGCATGTCGAAGGACGATACCCGCTAGCCGATCTGCGCAGCGTCGCATCTTTGTGGTCTCAGTGGTACTTCCTGGCCTTGCTTGTTCCGACCGCCCTGTCGGCCATGCTTCTCGGACGCTCGCCTGACCCCGGCTTGAAGCGGCTCAGGCTCTTCCTGGATCCTCAGAACGATCATCCTGCGGCAATCGGCTTTGATGGCGCCATACTGGGCGCGGAATGCATGGAGGACTGGCTGACGACCGTGATCGGGTCTCATCTCCAACCCTTCATTTGATCTCTGGTGGAGCAGACGGGCCTGGCCCCCCGCCTCCTCTGGCACAATGCCGGCACCTATCTCGATTGGGCCGCTAAGGCCGCGGAACGACGCTCGCCGGGAAGCGGGGATTCGCTGCTGCGGCTCCTGGCGTCTGAATCGCCTCCGGGCCAGCGCTGCAACCCCTTTTTTCGCGCCGTCTCTAGACAGCGGCACGGAGATGAGACCGTCCGCATCCGATCAGTCTGCTGCCTGCGTTATCTCGTAACCGGCGTCGAAGATTGCGGAAGTCTCTGCCCTGTCCCGCTCACCGCCAGGCGCCCCCGCTGACCTCCACCGGCGAAGCCGCGCCCTGTGGCAAGCACATCACCAAAATGAGACGAGAAAGCGGGCTGAAACTAAGAGCAGGAAGAGCCCGAACGCGAGTTCGAGCCGACGTTTGGCCAATCGATGGGCAAGTCTCGCTCCGATCGGCGCGGTCACGATGCTTGCGGGAACGAGCAGCGCCACGCCGATCAGTGAAATGTAGCCTAAAGCAAAGGGAGGCTGGATCATGGCGAGCTCGGGATACTGGGCCGCCCTCGGCCACCCAGCATAGATATATCCAAGGGCACCCGGGATCGAGATAAGGATACCGAGGCCCGATGACGTCGCCACCGCCTGATGGATGGAGCGTCCATACACGGTCATGAACATGCTGGACAGCTGTCCGCCGCCGATGCCCATCAATGCCGAGAGAATGCCGATCACGAATCCGTAAAGGCGCATCACGGCCCGGCCGGGCATTTCGCTGGCAAGTCTCCAGCTTTCCTTGCCGAATAGAAGCCGAAAGGCCGACAGCGCGGCGACGACGGTGAAGACGCCTTTGAACACTTCTTGAGGGGCGTACCGCGCGATGATCCCGCCTGCGATGACTCCCAAGACCGCGGGAACCGCCCAAATTCTCAAGATGGAGCTGTCTACCGCCTTATGCGCGAAATGGGTGCGGAAGGATTGAATCGAGGTCGGGATGATCACCGCAAGCGAAGTTCCCACGCAGAACGGCATCCTGATGTCCTCCGGCATGCCCAGCATGCGGAAGAACTCGTAGAGAATGGGCACGACCACTGCCCCTCCTCCCACGCCGAAGACGCCAGCGAGGAGGCCGGTCAAGGCACCTGCCGCCGATAGGCAGGCGATGATCACGGCCAGCTCGATCCATGTGAAATCCATACTTTTGTCCGGCTACGAGAGAAGCACCACGCCAGGAGCCAAGGGCCGGGTGCTCATTATGCTTCCGGAGCTCAAACGCAGATGAGTTCGGAAACCTTGGTATAGTCATGATATCCGCAACGTCCGACCGGCTGCGCCGACGCGACGTCGAAAATTCCGTCCTGCAGATGTCGGTCGTCCAGATGGACCCCCACGACCTGACCGATCGTCAGGTAGCGGTCAAGCTCCCTGCCCTCGACATCCTTGAGCTGCATGACGTTCACGACTCTGCACTCCAAGGCCACCGGTGAATCCGCAACACGAGGAGGTGAAACGATCTTGGACGGCAGCATGGCGATGCCCGCGCACTCGAATTCGTTGATCTCGACATCAACGTCTTCCGATGTCTGCAGCATCAGATCCATGAGGTGCGCGCTGACCATGTTGTAGACGAACTCTCCCGTGGCTTGGGCGTTTGCGGCACTATGCTTCAGTTCGTGGCTGGCAAAGGCGATCAGATGGGGCCGCACGGAGATGATGTTGAAGAAGCTGTAGGGGGCGAGATTGGGACGACCGTCTTCATTGATGGTGGAGATCCACCCGATAGGGCGCGGCACGATCATCGCTTTGAAGGGGTCATGCTTCAACCCGGAGTCCTCGAAGGAGTGATAGAACATGCTTTGTGATCCGGGCCAATCAAAGGTCAAGGAAGAAAGGGGTGCCACCGCGCAGTGTGGCACGCCGATGGGGCTTCACCGCGGCCCGCCGGGGCCGCGGCATGATGCGTGTGCGGATTATGCCAGCTCTGCCAATAATCCTGCAAACAGCTTGCCGCGGGTGATCAGGGACTCGATCCGGATGTGCTCGCCAAGCGTATGCGCGCCGGCTCCGAGCCCGCCCAGTCCGTCGAGTGTCGGGATGCCCATCGCGCCGGTGAAGTTGCCGTCGGATCCTCCTCCCACGCTCTGATGTGCTAACTCGAAGCCGATGGTCTTGCCGATGCGGCGCGCCATTTCGTACAGTTCCATGGTTTGCCCGCTCGGCTCCCAGACCGGGCGCGTAACACCCCGGGTGACCTCGAAGGTCATGTCCGGATTTGAGTGGGAAAGCTTGAGGATCTTGTCGACGCCGGCATCGAGATCAGCTTGGCGCTTTGCCATGCTGAGAGCCTGCGCCGTGCAGAGCGACGGAACGCAGTTGACCCAGTCGCCGCCGCGCACGACGCTCACGCTGTAGGTACAGTCGTCCGTGGTCATGGCTTCGATTTCAAGCAGCCGGGTCGCCATCTCCCGAACGGCTGACCGACCGGCCTTCAGATGCGCACCGGCGTGACTGGGCTTGCCCTTGGCCGCCAGGTTGAATCGTGCGATCGCATAGCGGCCCGTGACGACATCGCCATTGCCGGGACCCGGCTCGGGGACGAGCACATATTTCGCCCGCGCCGCCTCTTGCTCGATCAGCGTGCGGTTCGCCGGGGTTCCGACCTCTTCGTCGCCGGTGAGCAGGTAAGTGACCGGCAGTGGCGTGACGAACCCAGCAGCCGTCAGCTGGGCGATCGCCTCCATGGCCAGGTAGTTGCCTGACTTCATGTCCAGGATGGCGGGTCCGTAGCATGTGTCGTTCTCGCGGCGCCATGGAAGCGCCTCCAGGGTTCCGATCGGATGCACGCTGTCCAGATGGCCGAGAATGAGGATGCCCGGCTCCCCCGCTTTTGGATGCGGGAAACGGGCGCGCACGCTGTCCGAGAATCCCATGTGACCGGCGATGGTTTCCACGCTGGCGCCCAGACCGGCCAGCCGGCGTCCCGCCAGTCCCATCATGCGGTTCACCGCTCCCACATCGAATGTCGGGCTTTCGCATTCGACCCAGGGTCGAAGTCCGGCCAGCATCGAGTCCACGTCAAAGGGAAGACGAGTTACGTCCATATCGAATGAATTCCTGGTTTGATCGGAGTGAGAGGTGACGGTTTAAGCGGGAAGCGTCAGCAGCCTGCAGGGTGTGGTCGTTGGGTTCTCGATGCCATCCACGCCCCAGAACAGGGTGTCGATCAGTGCGGTGCCATAGAGGATCTCGAGATTGGTCACCATGCCGGGCTCGAACGAGCGATCGAGATACTCGACATCCAGCATGTTGAAGAAGAAATCGCCGACCCAGTCTGGGGGAAGGCTGAGGCCCAACTCGTAGCCGAGGATCCATCCTTCTTCCTTCGCCAGCCCGCTCTCCTCGCAATACTGCTTGAGGGCGGTGTTGACCTCGCGCACCGTCATGTTCGCCTTGAAGGACCTCTGCGCCATGGCGATCGCTCCGGCCGCACGGTCATAAATGTCGACAAGATGTTTGGGCGGCTCTCCGATGTAGAATCCGCGCAGGACGTTGCCATGGTAACGATGCTTGACGCCACACAGGTCGGCGGCAAGCAGCATGCCGGGCTCCAGCTTGCGCGTCGTCGGCATGGAGTGGCCTGTCGCAGCGACCCGTCCGTCGACCAGGTGCGCGCCGTTGAACACATGGATCAGCGCTGGGAGTTCGCCCCCTGCCTTCATCATCTCGTGGTTCACGGCACCCATGACGTCGAGTTCGGTCCTGCCGACGCGGGCATGCTCCAGAATGGCCTGATGGCCGATGTCGCAGATCCGGATGGCTTCGCGGATGACGTCGAGCTCGGCTGCGGATTTGACCCGCCTCGCCTCGCGGGCGATGACGCTGGCGTCCTTCACTTCGCAGCCGTTCTCTCGGAACGCATCCTCGATCATGTGGCTGATGGCGCGGTTCGGGACATAGCTCCAGAACTCCATCCCCACCGTGCCCTTGAGCAGCCCTTCGCGCTCCAGCTCCCCCATGATGAACCGCAGGTTCGTCTTGCCGTCGCGCGTTGTGTAGTAGCGGTTGTCCTTGCAGACCGACATCGTCTTCAGCAGCGCCGCTTCCGTCGGGTTGTCGAAGTGGATCATCGCGTCGCTATGGGCGTGGATTGCGGTACCGTAGATCTGTGGATACCGCATCGGGCCGTTCGCCTTGTACCAGCCGCAATAGAAGCCGTGCAGCCAGGCGACGGCATCCGGCGTGGTGACATAGAGCAGATCGATGCCTTCTCGTCGCATCAACGCCCTCAACGTGTCCTGGCGGCGCTTGTATTCGGCCTCCGAGAAGGCAAGCTCGGGAACTGCGTTTGGATCGGTGACGCCCGGGGTCATCCCGAATTGGCTGTAGCCGTTCATGTCTCCTCCAGGATTCTAGATTCTTTGAAACGTCAGCGCTTGGCTGACCGTGTGAAGAGCGATGCGGTAAGCAGTGAAAGCGAGACCGCGATGAAGAGTGTCGAGATGGCCGCGACGGTCGGATCGACCGCGTCGCGCAGGGCAACGAACATCTTTCGCGTAATGACGGTGTTGGAGCCGCCGGCCACGAAAAGCCCTATGACGACTTCGTCCAGTGAGATGATGAAGGCGAAGAGCCCCCCGGAGATGGCGGATGAGCGGACCTGCGGCAGCGTCACGCGCATGAAGGCGCTGAAACGTGAGGCACCGAGGCTCATCGCGGCCTGTTCCTGCCGGAAATCGAATGTCGCGAACGCCGCCTGCATGGTCAGCACCACGAAAGGCAGGGCGAGCAGCGTATGCGCCGCGACGATGCCGAACATGGAATTCACCAGTTTAAGCTGGATGTAGAGATAGAACACGCCGATGCCGATCAGGATGCTGGGCACGACCATCGGAAGCAGCATGAGCAGCTGCACGAAACCCGCCACCCGCGGCGGCAGGCTGCGCATCGAATAGGCCGTGGCGATCCCGATGGGCGTGGCGACCAGCGTGGTCAGGGATGCCGCCACCAGCGACGCACGGGTCGCCGACAGCCATTCGCTGGAGTTCCAGTAGTTCCTGTACCAGCGCAACGAGTACGCCTCGGGTGGGAAGCCTAGATACTTGGAATCGGAGAATGACACCGGGATCACGATGAAGACCGGGATGATGAGGAAGGCCAGCACCGCGGCGGTGATGAGGACCAGCCACCAGCGCTTGAAGGCGGGAATGTAGGACGCCGTCATCATCGCGCTGTCATCACCTTGTTGAGATCGAGCAGCCGGTGCGCGGTATAGAGGATGGCGAGGGTGCAGATGAGCAGGACCATTCCATAGGAGCTTGCCGCGCCCCAGTCGAAATACTGCTCGATGTTGGACGCGATTTTCATCGAGACCATTGTCACATTGCCGCCGCCGAGGACGGCCGGTGTCACGTAGAAGCCGAGGCATTGGACGAAGACGAGGACGGCTCCCGCGAAGGTCGCAGGAAGCGAGAGCGGCAGGAATACGCGCAGGAAAGTGGAAGTCGGCGGGGCGCCCAGGCTGGTGGCCGCGTGAGCCAGGCTCCAATCGAATGATCGGATGCCGGCATAGAGGGGCAGCACGAAAAACGGCAGCATGATGTGCGTCATCCCGATCACCGCCGCAGACTCGGTAAAGAGCACATTGAGCGGACCGGACATGATGCCGGTCCAGACCAGCGCTTCGTTGACGGGACCCTGGTCGCGCAGCAGGACGAGCCAGGCATAGGAGCGGACCAGCGTCGAGGTCCAGAATGGGATGAGGATGAGCGCGAGCAATAGCCCCGCCAGCTTGGCCGGCAATTGGGCGATCATATACGCCACGGGATATCCGAGGATGATGGACAGCGCCGTCACCATCACGCTCACGCGGAAGGTCTGCAACAGGATCGCGCGATAGGATGGCAGGTCGATCAGGCGCTGATAGTGAACGAGGCTGAAGGCCCCCTTCTGGGTGAACGAGAGGCCGAACAGCCAAAGGATCGGCAGCAGCAGCAAAACGGTAACGATCAGGACGGCCGCCGCGGAGAGGAGGCCGATCCTTAGTCGGTTTCTTCTTTCGACGCGCGAAAGCAGCGCAGCGTTCTCAGCCATGATCAACTTCTTCGACGATGTCCGCTGGCGGATGACCGGAGCGACAGTCGCCGCTCCGGAGCGACACGGATTACTGCGTCAGGAGCTGATCGAACCGTTCCTTGGCTTCAGCACCGTGTTCGGCCCACCAGTCGGGCGCCAGAAACGCCTGGTTGGCGATGTTTTCCGGAGAGGTCGGGATCTTGCTCAGCGTTTCGGCGGGGATCTTGCCGGTATCCGCGGCCTTCGTGTTTGCCGAGCCGTAATTGGAGAGCACCGTCATCTCGGCCTGGTACTCCGGCTTTGCGAACTCCGCCAGGATCTTCATCGAGAGATCGACTTGGTCCGACCCCTTGACGATCGCCCAGCAGCCGAAATCCATCAGGCCCTCGTTGAAGGTGTAGTCGACGGAACCCCCGTCGCTTTTGACGGACTCAGCGCGCGCATTGTACATGGCGATCATGTCGATGCCGCCGTCGCGCAGCATCTGCTGGGACTCGGCGCCCGAGTTCCACCAGGCCGTGATATGCGGCTTGATTTCGCTCAGCTTCTTGAAGGCGCGGTCGAGATCAAGAGGGTAGAGCTCCTTCAGCGGCACGCCGTCTGCGAGCAGCGCTGCTTCGATGGTCGCGCGCGGGTCCTTGCGCATCGCCCGTTTTCCTGGGAACTTTTCCACGTCCCAGAAATCGGCCCAGGTCTTGGGGGCTTCCTTCACCGTCTTCGGATTCCACGCCATGACGATGGAATAGACGGTGCTGCCCAGATAATAGTCCGAGAATGATCCAGGAGCGAAGTCCTTGGTGTCGATGATCGACAAGTCGAGCTTCTCATACATCCCTTCAGCGGCACCCTGTGCACAAACGGATGCACCGAACTCGGCAATGTCGGTGGTCACGGCCCCCGATTGGAACTGAATGCGAACCGGCGTATCCACATCACTGGTTTCGACGTTCCAGGTGACATTCAGCTCCTTGCCGATGGGGTCAAGAAAAGCCTTCCGGATATTTTCGAGATATACACCACCAGCCGTGATGTAATTTATGGTCTCTTGCGCCTGCACCACAGACAGCGGCGCGGTCGCGAGCAAAAGCCCGACAAGCAAAGCCGATCGTTTCATTTCGAACCCACCTCCATTAAACCCTCAGGATTTCGTTTTTTTCGTATTGCGAAATTTAATTCGTAATGCGAATGCTAGCATGGAGGTAATGGATGTCCAGAGAGAATCCGCGGGAGGAACGCGTAAATTCGCTGAAGCGTGGACTGGCCGTGCTGAAGTCGTTCGCGCGGCACTATGAGCCGATGACGATCACCGAAGTTGCCGCCGAAACCGATATGGCCCCCGCTTCGGCGCGCCGGATGTTGCTCACCCTCGTCGACCTCGGCTATGTCGAGCAGAACGGCAAGCGTTTCCGGGTCGCCCCCAAGGTTCTCGACCTCGGCTACTCCTATCTCTCCTCGATGCCGTTATGGGAGATCGCCCAACCGGTCCTCGACCGGCTCAGCGAGCTTTTCCAGATTTCAAGCAGTGCGTCGGTTCTCGACGGATGCGACATTCTCTATGCCTTCAGAGCCACCCATAACGAACGCAGCAGCGTCCTTGTCAGCACCGGCACGCGTCAACCGGCTCATGTGACAGCTATGGGACGGGTCCTGCTGGCAAGCCTGCCGCCGGACAAGCTGGACGAGGTCATTGCGCAGATCGACTTCAATCCGCTCACGGTGAATTCGGTCTCCGATCCAGCCGAGCTCCGGATGATCCTCGACAAGGTGAGGGAGCAGGACTTCTCGATTGTCGACGAGGAGCTGGAGATCGGCCTTCGTGCGATCGCGGTTCCGATCCGCAACCGGCGCGGTACGGTCGTTGCGGCCATCAATGCCGCCGGACGTTCGCAATCGCTTACGCGCGAGACCCTCGCCAACGATATCCTCCCCGTCATGCGGGAGTCGGCGGACGAGATCCGCGCGCGTCTTCCCGCGTAAACGCTGGCCCGCCTCCGTCCCTGCGCATGCACTGCCACGGCTACAGAGCGACGACGATCGTATCGGCCGGATGAACCCCCAGCCAGATCTCGTCGCCGCTACTCGGCATGGCCCGCCGCGTCGACTCGTTGGTCGGCAGCCGAACCAGGACGTCGTCACCCGTAGCGAGCCGGGCCTGGATGAGCACGCTGTCACCTTGATAGATGATGTCCCTCACCTTCGCGGGCAGGACATTCATGTCGGACGGGCCTCCATCTTTCAACAATTCGAGCTTTTCGGGGCGCCACAGCAGGGCTCCTTGGCCACCCCTCAGGTCGGGCGCCTGTCGCAGTCGGATGTGTCGATCACCGATCTTCGCGGACATGCCTTCCACGCGGTCGACGGCGATGAACTGCGAATCCCCCATGAAGCCGGCCACGAACCGGTTGCACGGACTTTCATAGATCTCCCGTGGTGTCCCCATCTGCTGGATGGACCCCTCGTTCATGATGGCCACCCGATCGGAAATCGTCATCGCTTCATGCTGATCATGCGTGACATAGATCGTTGTGGTGCCGAGATGCTTCTGGAGGCTGCGCAACTCTATCTGCATGCTCTCGCGCAGGTTTTTGTCCAGCGCGGAGAGCGGCTCGTCCATCAGGAGGATCTTGGGGTTGAACACCAGGGCTCGCGCCAGTGCGACACGCTGCTTCTGGCCGCCTGACAGCGCATCGATCCGGCGATCGTCATACCCGGCGAGCTGCACCATTTCGAGCGCAGCGGCGACCTTTTTCCGGTACTCTCCCTTTGGGATCGGCCGATACTTCAGTGAAAAAGCGACATTTTCGGCGACCGTCATATGCGGGAAAAGAGCGTAGTTCTGGAAAACGAGACCGATGTCGCGCTTGTGCGGCGGCATGACGATGATCTCTTCATCATCGAACCGGATGCTGCCGTGATCGGGTTGGGTGAAGCCGGCGATGATCATCAGCAAGGTCGTCTTGCCGGAGCCCGAAGGCCCCAGCAAGGACATGAACTCGCCCGCAGCGACCTCGATATTGGCGGAGTTGAGCGCGGTCACCGCACCGTAAGTCTTGCGGACATCACGAATGCTTATCCGTTGAGCCATGCTGGCGCTTCTCCGTAAAAGGGCTGCGGCATTGTGGGAATTGAAGATTGTAGGCGTCAAGCGCCGACGATCTGGATGCTGCGGCTGAGTTTGGAGAGGATGCGGATACCATCCTCCTCCATCAGCAGCGTGTCGACATTCTGTGTGCCGTATCCGCCGGGCCAGCCCTCTTCGACATCGAGGACGTTCTCATAATTGACCGTGGTGCCCGGCACGAAATCTGCGCGCTCGAAGCAGCGGCCGTTCAGATATGTATGGCCCACCCAGTCCGGTGGCACCGCGATGCCGACGTCGTAGCCGCCGAGGAACCAGCCCCGGTGGGCGATGCCGACCGAGTCGAGATACGCCATGCCGACCTCCACGACTTTCTCCATCGGGTCGCCCGGCTTCACCTCCTCGATGATGCGATCGAAGCTGATGCGGGATGTCTCGACCAGTTCCGTCCAGCGCTTGTCGGGCTCGCCCACGGCGAACGTCCGCGCGATGTTGGCGTGATAGCGGTAGACCGATCCGCAGAGATCCATGACGAACACGTCGCCCTTCAGGAGCTTGCGGCGGGAAGGCAACGGGTGGTGCGCCCTGAGGTTCGGCCCCGACGTCGTCGACGTCCGGATGGCCGGCTCCTCGCCGCCCAGCTTGCTCATCGCATAATGCGCGATGCCCTGGACTTCGATCTCCATCATCCCTGGTTGAAAGTCACGAACGACAGCTTCGATGGCCGCATCGGCAACGACGGCGGCCCGGTCCATCATCTCGATCTCCGCCGGCGATTTCACCAGTTTCACCCGGTCGACGAGCCATGACCCGTCGACGGTGCGCGCACCGGCGTCCTTGAAGCCCTCCTCGATGAAGCGCAGCGATACGCCCCCCGGTGCCAGTGCCCAATGTTCGACCGCTGCGACACCCTTGAGCCACCCCTCTTGTTTGATCGTGTCCACCAGGTCCCGTGCGGTGGTCTTGTAGATCCAGCCCTCTTCCGAGAGATCGCGAAAGCGGGCGAAGAAGGCCGCCCGCGAAATCTGCCCGTTGTGAAACGACACCAGTCCGCGATGGCTGACGTCATCGAAGAACAGCAGGTCGTCGGAGTTGACGTGAATCGCCAGGCCGGTCGGCGTGGACCGACGATACCAGCGGCTGTCATATCCAGTCAGATAGGTCAGGTTTGCGGGCGAGGAGACGAACAGGGTGTCGATCCCCACGTGCGCCATCTCCTTGCGCACCTTCTGGCGGCGTTCGGCATATTCCGCGGGAGGAAACGCCAGCGGCCAGTCGCGGGGATTGCCCGAGGTGTCTTCGATTGTGATTGCGGTCAAGATGAAATCCCTCCTGGTTTCCGTGCATGCTGCTAGAGAAAACGATCGCGCAAAGCGCCGACGATGCGCCGGCCCGTGACAACCGGCTTCCACATTGAATGGAACGTGAAGGGCTTGATGTCCGTGATCGGAAGCTCGAGGTCTTCCTGACCGGCACCGAGGATGCGGCGCGCCACGATGCGCCCCATCACCGTGGCCATCGCAACGCCGCGTCCGTTATATCCCAACGCGGCGATGACGCCCGGCGCTGGTTCGTGAAGATGGGGATAGTGATCCTTCGTGACCGCGACCTGGCCGTTCCAGAAATACGTGAAGGCAGTGTCGCCGAGTGCCGGATAGAGTTCGCGGGCATAGGCGATCAGATGCTGGTAGTCGCGCTCGTTGTCAGTCGCCCGAAGGACGCTCGGACCCCCCATGAGGAACCGCCTCTGATCGTCCACCCGGAAGTACAGGACGCGCCAGGAACTTTCATACACCACCTGGCGCTGCGGGAGGATGCGCGCAGCCAGGGTCTCCGGCAACGGATCCGTCGCGGCAAGGGCGCTATAGACGGGCACGACGGTCTTGCGCAGCGTCGGCCAGAGCCCGTCGGTATAGCCGTTGGTCGCCAGGACGACCGTTGATGCGCGGACCGAACCGCTGGCTGTCCTTGCCTGCCAGCCCGCGCCATCTCTCTGAAGCGCCATGACGCCAGACCTGGTGTGGATTCTGGCGCCGCGGCGTGACGCTACGCGGGCGAGGCCACGAACATAGGCGAGCGGGTTGAGCTGCCCGCCACGTGGATCAAGCAGACCGCAAGGATAGATCTCCGTTCCGGCGATCGCGGCGATGTCGGCACGGCTCAGGCGCCGCAGCTCGACGCCGTGCGCGCGCCACGAGTTGACGCTATGGTCGATCAGCTTGGCCTCGACGTCCTTCCGTACGACCCGGATAGTGCCGCTGTTGAGTGCTGCACATTCGATCTCATACCGCTTCACCAGATCGAAAAGGCACGAGGGCGCATGTCCGGCGAGATCTATGAGACGAAGGCCGCGGTCTTCGCCGAAATCGGCGATCAGGTCCTCCGGCTCTGACTTGAGGCCGGGATTGACTTGGCCTCCGTTCCGACCGGAAGCGCCCCAGCCGACGTCATGCGCCTCGAGGACAATCGTGTCGATGCCCTTCTCGGCAAGGTGAAGCGCGGTCGACAGGCCTGTGAACCCCGCACCGATGATGACGACCTCGGCGCGGGTGTCTCTGACGGGCGGAAAGTCAGCCTCGCGGTCGGTGACCGCGTGATAGAGCGATTTCGCCAAGCCGGGATCGGCGGCGTCATGACAAACCATCATTACCCCTCAGCGACACCCAGTTATTCGCTGTGCGAATTTTTTGTCGTTATGCGAAGCATCTTAAGGACCGCTCCTGCTTTGTCAAACGACTCTTCGCGTGCGCCGCGCGGCCTTCCGCTTGATCCCGCGGTCGCGGGCGGTCCGGTCGAAATCCTGGAGGACGGCTGACGATGAGTCGGAAGTCCTTTACAAGGGAATTAAGGATCATTTATATCCATAAGGATATTATAAATCCTTAATGGAGGAGTACCATGAGCCAACGCATCAACTATGCCCAGCACTCGCCTGATCTGTTTAAGAAATTCAGGGAATTCAGCCTTGCCTTGAAAACCACTGCCGTCGAACCGACGATCCACGACCTCGTGCAGATCCGTGCGTCGCAGCTCAATGGCTGCGCTTTCTGTGTCGATATGCATGTCAAAGAGGCGACGATCCACGGCGAGCGCTCTTTGCGCCTGCACCACCTGGCCATCTGGCGCGAGTCGCCTCTTTTCGCGCCGCGTGAACGAGCCGCCCTTGAATGGACCGAGGTGCTGACGAACCTTGCCGAAGGCGGCGTCCCCGATGAACTTTTCGAGCGGGTGCGTGGGCACTTCTCCGAGAAGGAACTCTCGGACCTTACCTTCTCCATCATGGCGATCAATGCCTGGAACCGCGTCAGCATCGCTTTCAAGAGCGTTCCCGGTTCCGCCGACAAGGCTTACGGCCTCGACAAGGCTGGCCTGAATTGATGGTCATCCGAGTCGACTGTTCACTGAACAAGACCAGTTTACGCAGACCCGGTCATCACTTTCAGACACGGCTCGCGGGCGTCCGACGACGCAGACCGCAGCCGCAACACGTCCCGACCTTCATCCCACGAGGCTTTCATGATCAGACCATCACTTTTCGCCATCGCACTCTTTCTTGCCGTGATGCCCCACGCTGAGGCACATGAGGCCGGCAACGCCTCAAAAGTCACGATTGTCTATGAGCATGAACTCCCGAATGTGCCTGGGAAGAGCCTGAAGGGCGTGCTCGTGGAATATAGCCCGGGCGGCCGCTCCGAGGCGCACACGCATCCGGCCTCGGCATTCATCTACGCAACGGTTCTGGAGGGGGCTGTCCGCAGCCAGGTCAACGACGGCCCGGTCAAAGTCTTTCACGCCGGAGAAAGCTTTACTGAATATCCCGGCGACCGTCATGGAGTGAGCGAGAACGCCAGCACGACCGAGCCTGCCCGCCTCCTTGCAGTCTTCGTCGTCGACACAGCGGAAACCACCCTCGTGCTGCCAATGAAGCCTTGACGGCCGACGAGAACCGGCGCCGTCGAGCTCGGCGATGCTCTCAGCCTGTCCGCTTGACAATCCAATCGGACGTTCCCTTCCAGATCGCCGGCGGCACCTCCACGGCGAGCGTCTCGATCAATTCGGACAAACGGGTGCTCCGCAGCTTCGCCCGCCACGCCTCGTCGGCCTCCCACATGATCCGGGCAATCGAACAGGGCTTGTCGTCGCAGTGGCCCTGTGGCCGGCAGGGGTTGGCGGCACGAATATTGGTGCAGACGAAAGTCCGTGCGGCTCCCTCGACGGCCTCCACGATGTCTAGGAAGGTCAACTCCGACGGCGGCCTCGCGAGGCGGTAGCCGCCACTGGGTCCGAGGGCAGTCTGGACCAGGCCTGCCTGCGAAAGGTTCTGAAGCGCCTTGGAGAGATACTCCTTCGGCAGCCCGTGGAACTCGGCCAGCGCCTTGGTCGAAAGATATCGACCCTCCGGAACGGCAGCAAGGACAGCGCAGCAGTGGAGCGCCCATTCGACTTGGCTCTTGAGAATCATGAAATCGCTACCGTAAAAACGCCGTTTTCGGAACAATAAGGACAACCGACGTCCGAAACCAGTGTGGCATTCTTCCGAGAGTTCTGAGCGGAGCCGACGATGCGCTCAGCATACGGATCATCGACTCCAGCAGGCTGTCGGCACCTTCGCCGAATTGTTCACACGATCAGCCGAACCGACACGGGCTCTCGGGTATGTCCTATAGCCGGTGGTGACGTCGCAGGATTTCTGCGGCGCGCTCACCGATGATCGCGCAAGGCGCCTGCGTGTTGCCCGTGGTTACTCTCGGCAGGATGGAGCCGTCCGCTATGCGCAGGCGCCTTACGCCGTGAACGGCGAGAGAAGCATCGACCACGGACATGTCAGCCAGCCCCATCCGGGCGGTTCCACACTGGTGCCAATACGTGACCGCTGCGTCCCGAATGAAATCGTCATCGGCAAGGCTTGCAGCACCGGGGATCGACTCGCGACTGACATAGGGGCCGAACGCCGCATCGTTTCCGATCTCCCGGCAGAGCTTCACGCAGGCGCGGGCGGTCTCCCTATCCCGGGGATCGGACATCATGTTCGCGTCCACCAGAGGAGGTGCGGCCGGATCCGCCGATCTCAGCCGCACCTGGCCGCGACTCTGCGGATTGGCGAGGCCGGCGAACATGGTCCAGCCATGGGCAGGCACGCCGCGCGCGGCTGTCCGCTCGCTCGGCACCGGGAATTCGACCTGGCAGAACAGGAAGTCCGGGGCCTCCAGGTCAGGTCGACTTTTCCAGTACAGGGTCGCTTCGCTCCCGTTGTTGCGAGGCGGGATCGGCTCGCGATACTCCCAGGTACAGCCAAAGGAGACATGATCCTGCAGGTTGCGGCCCACCCCGGGCAGGTGCCGCACAAGCGGGATGCCATGCCGCTCAAGCTCGGCTCGGTCGCCCAGTCCCGAGAGCATGAGCAGTTTCGGCGTATTGATCGCACCGGTGGAGACGATGATCTCCATGCCTGCCCTGATGGACTGGATCCGCCCCGCCCGTTCGATTTCGACGCCGGTCGCTTGAGAGCCGTCGAACAGGATTCGGCGAACGAGAGTGTCGGTCAGGATCGTCAGATTTGGTCGGCCAGCGACGGGGTGGACATAGGCTCGATAGAGGGAATGGCGCCTTCCGTCCCGCACGAGCAGATCGCTGTAAGCGACCCCTCCTGCACATTCCATCATCTGTCCGTTGGGATGGTCGAACCTTGGAATTCCGAACGCGCCCGCCGCGCTCAGCAAGGCTTGGGCGATGGGACTTGGATCGCGGGCCGGCTGGACCCAGACCGGTCCGGAGGTTCCGCGATAATGCGAATCGGGCATACCCTGCCAATTCTCCATGCGCCGATAGAGATCGAGGACCGCCTCGTAACCCCAGCCGTCATCGCCGGACTGGGCGGCGAAATAATCCCAATCGGTGCGGTGGCCGCGCGCCCATACCATGACGTTGACACTGGACCCGCCACCGAGCCCTTTGCCCATGGACATGGAGAGGGCGCGACCGCCGAGTATTGGGTTCGGCTCGGCCACAAAACCCCAGTCCCGCTCGCTGCCGAGATTCGTCGGCCATAGAGCCGGGTCCATCACGGCTGGATCCTCGTCGCTCCCTCCCGCTTCGATCAGGAGGACATCGCAGTCTGGATTGTCGGCAAGACGCCGTGCAATGACTGATCCGGAAGATCCCGCTCCACAGATGATGAAGTCATAGGCGGTTTTGAGCCCGGCAAGGCGCTGTGCCTGATTGGCGCGCGCACGCCGGTCCAAATCCCCGTCGCCGGAGAGGGAATTCGTCATGGTCAGAATCCTTTTTTGATGTGCCGATTTAAAGTGTCCGCCGCGTTCGCGCGCTTAAGGCGCAACGGCGACTGAGTGTCGGGCGGCCTCGTCGATGACATCGGCCACGGCTCCCGGCTGGGTGAAGTAGACGGCATGACTAGCAGGGATGGTGGTCACCTTCGCGCCGATGCGCTTGGCCATGTCCTGGAGCATCTTCTGGTCAAAGGCTTTGTCCTGCGTAGCGATCACCGCCCAGCTCGGCTTGGTGCGCCACGCAGCGTTCTGCAGTTTGACGTTGAAGCTCGCCATGTTGATCGGCACCTGCGATGCCTTGAGAAAATCAGCATCGGCTGGCGTTGCGTCAGCCGCAAAACCGGCGGCGAACTGGTCGGGTTTCACGAAACCAAAACCGTCTGCTCCAGCTTCGATGACGAATTCGGGGGGCGTGACATAGCCTTCATATTGCTGAGCTGTGGTCTCTCCTGCATCGGGAGACAGGGCCGAGACATAGACCAGGCCCCGCACTTTGGCATGCACCCCCGCCTCGGTAATGATCGTGCCCCCCCAACTGTGACCCACAAGGATGACGGGGCCGTCTTGCCTGTCGAGCACTCGCCGGGTGGCAGCGAGGTCGTCTGCAAGCGAGGTGAGCGGGTTCTGGACGATCGTCACGCGATACCCGCGTGCGATGAGATCCTCATAGACTTTGCGCCATCCCGACCCGTCGGCGAAGGCGCCGTGAACCAGAACAACATTCTTGACGAGCGGCTCGTGTGCCGTGGGGTCGCTCGTTTGAGCTTGAGGGGCCAGCGACATGGCGGCGAAAGCTGCAGCCGAAAGGATGAGGGCTCCGACCAATCTGCGCATCATGAACACTCCTTATTTAGTACGATAATATTTATCGCAATAACTATATGACTTACGCACACTGCCTTGTCCAGAATAAATTATCGCGATATATGTTTTCGCGAGCGACTTACGAAAGGGTGCGAGAATGCCGGATGCCGACGTGGCCCCAGTGCCTCTGGAGGATCAGCTTTGCTTTGCGATCTACTCGGCCGGAATCGCGATCCAGCGAGCCTACAGGCCATTGCTGGACGCGCTTGGCCTGACCTATCCGCAATATCTCGTGCTCAACGTTCTGTGGCGGGAAGATGAGCAGACGGTCGGCGGCGTCGCGCAGCAGCTTGCCCTCGAGTCCAGCACCCTCACGCCGCTTTTGAAGCGCCTTGAGGGGGCGGGGCTGATCCGCCGCACGCGCAACCCGACGAATGAGAGGCAGGTCATCCTTTCCCTGACGAAGGAGGGAAAGGCTCTCCGCTTCCGCGCCGGATGCCTCGGTGACGCTCTGCTCCAGGTGTCAGGGGAAACCCCTGCCGCTCTTGCCAAACTTAACCGTGAGATCGCCCAGCTGCGCGATTCCATCTATGATCATATCGGCGGCTGGACGTCGCCCGAAGCGCGCTAGCGCCACCATGGCGTCCTGAGTTGCGCATTGTCGGCGGCGCCCTTCACACGGTGGGGACGGTGCCGCCATCGATGACATATTCGGTCCCCGTGATGGTGCTGGCGCGATCAGACGCCAGGAAGGCGATCAGGCTGGCGACTTCGTCCGGCCTTGAAGGTCTACCGATCGGGATTCCGCCAAGCGAATCCATGATCATCTTCTTGCCGTGTTCGACGTCGCCGCCATGCTCCGCGGCCAGCCTTGTGGCCAGTTTGATGGAGGCTTCGGTCTCGATCCAGCCGGGCGAGACACGCACCACCCGCACGCCTTTGGGAGAAACCTCTTTCGAGAGGCTTTTGCTGTATGTGGACAATGCGGCTTTTGCTGCAGCATAGGCGGTCGTCGCGTCGGGCAGGGGCAACTCGCGTTGGATGGAGGTCACATGGATGACCATCCCCTCCCCTCGGGTCACCATGTCCGGAACCAGGGCTCGATCGAGCCGGACTGCAGGCATGAGATTAAGATCGAGCTCGGTGGCCCAGACCTCGTCAGACAGTGCCGCAAACCCGCCGGCCGGCGCAGACGAGCCGCCCAGCATGTGCACGATGATATCCACTCCGCCCATGCGGTCTCGAACCGCCGCCGCGAGGGCCCCACAGCCCTCGGCAGTAGTGAGATCGGCGGCAATGAACTGCGAGTCGGGAAAATTGAGTGGCTGGGTTCGGGCGGTCGTCAGGACCCGTGCCCCCAGGTCCTGGAAGAGGCTGACGGTAGCGGCGCCCGCGCCTCGGGTACCTGAGGTAATCAGCGCCCTCTTTCCGTGTAACGTGACAAAGGGTGTCATGCGGTTTCTCTTCATTCGCAACGTGCCGCGCGGCCCGACGGTCGGCAGCATGTGTTCGGGTCAGGGGATGATTGTGAGCTCGGCGATCTTTTCGCCCTCCAGGGCGAAGACATAGCGCAAGTCGATCGGGCTGCCGGGGAAGTCCCCCACAAGATGGCTGGTGACGACCACGTGTCGGCCCTCGGAGGTGATGGAGAAAGGCTCGACCGTGTAACTGTACTGGGTTGAGGTCGCAGCCTTCCAGCTTCGGATGGCTTCCCGACCCGAATAGGTCGTTCCGTCATCCTTCACCACGGCTGCATCGATGAAGCACTGCGAGACGCTTTCCGCATCTCTTGAACCGTCCGCTTCAAAATAAGCGGCGACGGCCTTGGGGAGCTTGATAGCCAATGTCTTCTCCTTGCGATGTCATCGACAGCATCGTTCCGCGCTGTCTACTCGCTCCAATTTAGAGAATGACTTTACCGTTGATAATCGGGATAAAGCGGGATGTAACGTCGCGAAAATCAGGACAATGGCCCATCAGAGTCTCACTGAACTTGATTCCGTGATCGCCATCGCGCGGAGAGGGTCGTTCCGGGCGGCGGCGATCGACCTTGGCATCTCGACGACGGCGCTGAGCAACGCCATTGGCAAGCTTGAGCGCCAGCTCGGCGTGCGTCTGTTCAACAGAACGACCCGCAGCGTCTCGCTGACGGATGCAGGGCGGCATTTCGTCGGCAAGGTCGGTCCGGCTTTGCAGGACATTCACGAAGCGATGGAGGCTGCCCGATCGCAGCAGGCGACCCCATCGGGCGTGCTCCGCATCAATGGGTTCGCCACTGCGGCGCGCGAAATTCTCTCTCCGCTCATCCTCGAGTTCCTGCGGCGGTATCCGCAGGTCCATGTTGATCTTGTCACCGAGGGCCGGCTCGTCGATATCGTGGCCGACGGCTTCGATCTTGGCATTCGCACCGCTGACCTCGTCCCCAGCGACATGATCGCTGTCCATCTGGGACGCCGGCGACGCTACGCCGTCGTTGCATCACCGTCTTATTTTCAGAAACACCCTCATCCGCGTGTCCCACCAGACCTCTCGGCCCATGCCTGCATGCGCGTCAGGCTCCCGAACGGCGCCTTGTTTCGCTGGCAGTTCGAAAAGGAGGGACAATCCGTCCAGATCGATGTCGAAGGTCCGATCACGCTTGATGAGGCCAGCCTTGCCCGCATCGCTGTCCTGGAAGGCGTCGGCATCGGCTTCTTCATGGAATCTGACATTCGCGAAGACATTGCCGGAGGACGCCTTGTTCGCGTTCTGGAAGATTGGACACCTCCACTCGCGCCCTTGTCCCTTTATTATCCGAGCCGAAGAAATCCGTCTGCTGCGCTGAAAGCCTTCATCAGCCTCGCGCGTGACTTTGCCACGTCCAGAGTCGCGGCGCAGCCTGGCTGAGAGCGCTGCGGGCGGCGACGCGTTCCTCAGCGGCAGATCCACAATGATCTTCGACCTGGCAAAGCGCCATATGGCCGAACCCACCGACCTTAGTCGCATTCCTCCCGCTGGCCGGGCTGAACCTGACAGCACCGGTCAGATCCTGACCGGCCCCGAGCCGCCGACATTAGAAGCCGACCTGCAGCCCCGCCTGTATGGACTGGCCCACGTAAGAGCCATCGCCCACCATCGCCGTGTAGTTTGCGAAGGCGACGCCCCAGTCGGCGATGGCACCATCGAGACCGAAATCGAGCACGACGGCGTCTCGGCCGGCTTTCGGCGTATCGATCGTGAAGGAGCCATCACCGACCGAGCGGAATTGGGCCGTCACTGAGCCATTGGTATCAAGATATTCGTGCTGCCAATCCACGCCGAACACGGCCCGCATCTGGATTTCCCCGAGAGTGAAATCCCTGAAGCTGCGCACGCCGAAACGGCTCCTCAGCGAGTCCGCGGTCTGGTCCTTCACTGAAAGGTCGAGGCCCGGCGCGCCCTTCTCCTTGAAGGAGTTCAAATCAAATCGGACATATTGAAGGCCTGCGGCGGGACCGACCGTCCAGCCGGCGACCTGGAAGTCATAGCCTCCCTGCAGGCTTGCCGATTGCTGCGCGCCTTGCGGGTCACTCTTGGCAACATCATTGTCGGCATCGAAGCCGATATGGCGCGATTGGCTGAAATCATTGAATCCGTAGCTCGCCACAGCGCTGGCATACCAGCCATGATCGGCAAAAGCCGCGTAGAGCCCGGGTTCGTAGACATCCATCTCGGCTTGGCTATTGGCCTCATCCAAGTCCGAACGCGCGTGGCTGTAGCGAAGGAAGGCGCCGATCAATGCATTGGGCGAGACGCGAGTATCACCACCGATCGTCACGCTGCTGGTCGTGGTATCGGTGGCATCCCAGCGCCGCGCCCCATCATTGTGGCCGAAGATCACATTGCCCTGGACATAGACGCTGACATCCTTGCGAAGCGACGGCATGGCACCGGCGGAGGGGCCGCTTGGCTCGTCAAGCGGGATTGACGGGTCGAACAGGGCGAGCCGTCTGGTATCGACCTGGCCACCCGGACTGAAGCCGGCCCCATCGATGCGGCCATGGAGATAATTGGCAATCTGCCGGGACTGGAAGGAGGAATTGTTGAAGACGCTGTCGCGCACGAAACTCGTGAAGGCGCCGGAGTGAAAACGCGAGAAGCTCTGTTCAAGCGACTTGGCATTGGGGCTCAAGGCATTTAGTTCGCCGACAATCTGGGCGAACTCATCCGACATGCTGCCTTTGTCATGCGCATCGATATAGGCGGCGACGATGCGCTCGGGTTTGGAGTAATCCGCCGTCGCCAGCTCCGCAAAGGAGCCTTGGCTCAGCACGAAACCGTCTCCCTGAAAATCCGCAAGGACGGTCGGATAGGACGTATAGACAGTATCGAAGGCGCCGGTGACATCGCCATTGAAGATCAGCGGATCGATGGAGCGGTTTGCGGGCACGATCGGCCCGATGATGTTCAGCTTGATGTCGCCGTCGAGAGTGGCGGCCCCGCCCACCGTGAAGAGATCGTGGCCTTCCCCGCCATCGAAGACGTTGAGAACCAGGGTGGCGTCGTCGCTTTGGGTATAGTCACCCATAATGGTGATGCCGGTCGCCGGAGGGGCTGCGGCGAGAAGGCTCGTGTCGCCGGGTTCACTGGCCAGGAGGGCTGTCGAACTGTCGGGCTCCGGCAACTGGATCGAGGCCAGCACGCTGTTGTTGGTGACGTCGCCGGTGCCCAAGGCGGTGAGGCTCGCAACGCCGAGCGTGCCCTCTTCGATAAGTGTACCACCGCCATAGACATTCTCGCCGGCCAGCACCAGCATGCCTTCGCCGATCTTTCGGAGGCTGAGATCCCCGAGGCCGGAGCCGATATCGCCAGTGAAGAGTGTCGTGGTCCCCGTCGCTCCGACACTGAGCGAGGCCGTTTCGCCTTCGACCGTGTTGGTGACCAGCCCGGCGCCGGACAATCCGCCGATGCTGCTGTCATAACCGTTCAGATCGAGCACGCCCCCTTCGCTGATCACGAAATCGGAGGCCGAGGAGAGCCCGGTCGTTGACCCGGCCCTGAGCACGCCTTCGGCGATATAGGTGTTCCCGGAATAGTCGCTGCTGCCCGCCAGGGTCGCGACGCCGGCGCCGCGTTTGTAGAATGCTCCTGCACCGGTGATGGCGCCCGCCAAGGTCAGTTCCGGATCGTCCTCGGCGATCGAGACCGCCAGGGACTGGATCAGGGCGATGTCGTTCGCGATCGTGATCGGCATGTCGCCGGTCGTGGAGAAATACGCATAGGTCGAGTTGACCGTGACCGGTCCCGTGCTGAGCGCTCGATCATTGCCGAGGACGATCGCGGTGGGACCGCCGGTCATGGTGGTGCCGCCCGTATAGGCGTTTGCACCCGTGAGGATGGCGATGCCGCTATCGAAGGTGACCGCGCCTATTGTGTCATCGATTGTCCCGCCGAACTCGGAGCGTGTGCCCGTGCCGTTGCCGATCGTCAGCGACTGCGAGCCTCCGGACTGGCTCGTGACCAATCCATCCCCGGAAAGGCTGGCGAAGGCGAGTTCGAACGCATTGACATCGAGCGTCGCACCCTCGTCCACGATCATGGCCCCGGTACCAAAAGCTTGAGCCCCACCGGCGACCAGGGTGCCACCGGCCACATGGGTGGGCCCCATATAGGTGTTATCCCAGGTCAGAATGACCGTGCCGGGACCATCCGCAGTGATCCCCCCCGTTCCGCTGATGAGATTGCTGAGCTCGATTTGCGAATTGCTGTCGGCGGTCGTCAAGGTCAGTTGCGCCAACAGATCGAATTCATTGCCGAGCGTGATCTGCGTCTCGGACGTCGTCTCGATGGTGGCCGTGGGGTTGACCACGGTGACGGTGCCGGTCCCGAACGGTTGGTCGTTGTTGACGATGACGACACCGCCGGCCAGAGCCGTATCGCTGGTATAGGTGTTTTCAGTGAGGATGGAGAAGGTCGAGCCGGTATCCACCTGGTAGAGGACGGGAACATCGACCGTCAGCGGCGTCGTCAGCGCCGTCGGCCCACCCTGATAGGAGGGAGAGATCCCGACGGTGCCGCCAACATTGAAGAACCAGTCCGGGACCTCGTTGGGATCGATGCCGTTGGTGTAATACGTCCCGTAATTGAAGAAGTAGGTACCGTCCAGGGCGACCACATCTCCCGCGACGGAACCATAATTATAGATGGCACCGACGCCGTTGGTGAGGTTGATGGCATTGCCCGAGAGCGATGTGACCCACGCGCCCTCTGCGACCTCGATGATATTCTGCTCGCTGTCGCTGAGCACGCCGCCATCGATCCAGATCCCGTAGCCGCCGCTGGATCCGCCGCCCACGATCCCGTTGACGGTGACCTGAATCGGCTGGTTCACTCCATTGCTCTGAGCGATGATGCCGGTGGAGTCCTCGCCGGTTGTGAAGATCGTGCCCGCCTGCGTGATGGTGACGGTCGCATCCTGTCCCAGGGTTTCATTCATGGCCAGCAGCTGGCTCGACCCATTCTGGATCAGTCCGCCGCCAGACCCCATGGACTGTGCCAGGATGCCATGGGCAAGGGCACCGGTCGTCAGGATGTCGGCGTCGACATTGATCGAAACGATGCCTCCGTCGCCACCCGCGAGATCGACGACGAGATTGAAATCATAAGCCGTGCCGATGGTGAAATCATCCGTCCCGGACAAATATCCTGCGACACCTCCGCCATATCCGATCGATTGCGCCAGGATACCGATGGCCCCCACGCCATGAGTTTCGATGCTGCTTCCTTCATCGAGAGTAATCGTGACATCACCGCCCTCGCCGCCGCCGGGATAAGCACTGTTTTCCTGAACGCTGATCGTCGCGGTGGAAGCGCTTTGCGCAAAGACCAGGCCGCCGCCGCCGCCGATCGATTGCGCGAGGACGCCATAGGCATTGTCGCCTTCGGTGCGGATGTCGAGAACGGAATTTTCAATGGTGACGGCGCCCCCGACCCCGTTGCTGGGTTTCTGCAGATAGCCGAGTTGAAGCGACAGTGTTTCAGTTGGGGCGGGATCTTCGTCAGTCAATGTCCGGCCCTGGCCGCCGATGCCCCCACCCCCACCGATCGACTGCAGCACAACGGCATGTGCCCCATCGCCATATGTCTTGATCACCGCATCGCCCTGGAGAGTGACGTTGCCGCCATTGTCGTAGCCAAAGCCGCCGACCGTCATGGCACGGCAGTTCGCGTCCGATGATCCAGCGCAAGGATCGCTCACAGAGGCGGAATCGTCCATCGCCAACCCACCGCCGTCTGCGATGCTTTGGGCGAGGATCCCGTAGGAGGAGTAGCCGGAATGCGTCACTGTCCCGTCCGATCCGATGACGGGGGCGCCGGTGACGATGGTGCTGGGGGCTCCGCTGCTGCCGAGATTGACCGCAACATCTCCGCCGGCGCCCAAAGCATCGACCGTGGAGCCGACGAACATGCTGATTTCTGCATCGACGCTGTCCGTCGCATAGGCATAGGCGATGCCACCGCCGCTCCCGATCGATTGGGCGATGATGCCACTCGACCAGTCTCCTTCGGTAACGATCTCGCCATAGTGGTTGACTTCGACATTCGCGCCGAAGTTTGGGGGCGGATCGACAGGAATTCCACCCGTTCCGAACACGACTGCGCTGCCGCCGCCGAGGTTGAAGTCATGGGTCGCAGTGCCGGCCTGGCCGCCGCCGATCGTCTCGAATCCGTCGAAGCCCGAGCTTGCGACGCCACCGCCCCCGCCCACCGACTGCGCAACGATTGCAGCAGCACCTCGGCCGGTGGTCATGATACCGGCACCAATGTCATTCGTTACGGTGACGGTCGGAATTGTCAGTCCTGGCTCGCCAGCTTCGGCGAGAATCCCGTCAGTTATGTTTGCGCCAAGACTTATGGCGACGTTGCTGTCGACACTGCCGTCGCTGCCGAAACCGCCACCGCCACCGATCCCCCGGCCAATCACGGCATGGGCGCCGAAGCCATGGGTGACGACGACGCCCTGATTCTCTACCATGACGAGGCGGCCATAGCCCGATTGCCCACCATCCGAAGCAATCGAAATTGTCGCTTGTGGGGGCACCCCAGTGGCTTCCGACACGAGAGCGGATCTGGTGTCCCCGGTGGCTGTACCGCCCAATCCACCGCCGCCACCGATGGATTGAGCGAGGATGCCGTAACTCTGGGCCCCCGCAGTCTCGATTCCTGCTGTCCAGTGATCTCCATCGATGCTGCCGGAGGTGTTCAAAACCCCCACTTCACCGCCATTGCCGCCGGCACCCCCTGAGCCTCCAATGGTCAAAGTGGCGGTATAGAATGGCGTGCCGGTCGCGATATTCTGGATGCCGCCGGCGACGTCGTTGACGGAGACCGTAGCAGAAGCATAGGCATCAGATGTTCCACCCGATCCGCCCCCGCCACCAATGGATTGCGCCAGGATACCGATCGATGCGCCGCCTTCGGTTCGAATGATGCCATCGTTCTGAACAGCGACATCGTTGCCCTCACCGCCTATAGCTCCGCTCCCACCAACTGCGACATTGAGGTCCACCGTATCGCCTGTGCCGCTGGCGGTGCCGCCTCCGGCATTGCCGCCGCCACCGCCGATCGACTGGGCAACGATTGCCGATGACGTCGAGCCAAAGGTCGTGATGAGGCTATCGGAAGAGTTTGTGACCTTGACGATTCCGCCGTCGCCTCCGGACGCGCCCGATCCCCCGACGGAGATCGTCGGGGCAAAGGACTTGCCCGTGCTGTAATGAACGGGCGGCGTCGATCCACCGGCATTCCCGATCCCGCCATTGCCGCCGCCTCCCCCGATGGATTGCGCGAGGATGCCGGCCGCGTTCTGTCCGAAGGTCGCGATGGTGCCGCGGCCACCGCTCGAGGTGCCATTGTCGACGGTGACGGTCCCGCCCGAAGCGCCCGCGCCTCCGGCGCCGCCATTGCCAATGGTGAGCTGAAAATCGACGCCGGCGCTCTGGATCGCTGTGGACGCGGCTGTCGCATCACCGCCATTGCCGCCGCCACCGCCGATCGACTGGACCAGGATTCCCGTCGAGGCATCGCCATACGTCGTCACCGAGCCGGTATTCGTCGCCTCCGCCGTGCCGCCGTCATTCCCGCTGCCGCCGAGCCCGCCGAGTGCGGTGGTGAACGACATGGTGGGCAGCGTGACACCCGCTTGCTTGGCACCGGGAAGCGGGAGCACCAGGGATTTCGCCGAGGCAGATCCACCGCTCCCGCCGCCGCCACCGATGGATTGCACGACGATCCCGGGGGAATCCGCGCCGTTCGGGTTGGGCCCGGGAAGAACTGTGTTGATGCTGCCGTCCGGCATCAGCAGGCCGGTCACCACATCGCTGGAGGCATTTTCCGCAACGGCGTAATGGATGCCGCCGCTGGAAAGAGTAGCCGAATAGCTCTGCCCGCCGCTCGTCGTGCCCGTCAGCACCGTGCCTGAAATGGTGGCGTTCTCGATGACGGTGCCATCCGATAAGGTGACGGTGGCGAAACTCCCTGACAGCTGACCCTCGGCCAGGCTGCCGGTGCTGAAATTCGCCTGTGTTATCGTGGTGCCGTCCGAGAGAGAGCCGTAAAGGACGCCGGTATTCTCCTGGAAAGTCGACGTCTGCAGGCTTCCCGGAGCGAGGCCCGTGTCGATCGTCCCGGCATTGGTCGCCGAGGCAGCACCCCCGGCACCGCCCGCGCCCCCCTGGCCGCCCAAAGCGGTAGAGACATCGAAGAGGATTCCGGCCGAATAGGACGTGGCACTGCCACCCATGCCGCCCCCGCCGCCGATCGACTGGACGACCAGACCGCCGGATTGGTTTCCCTGGGTCGTCACAGCGCTGCCGGCACCGTTGCTGGCCGAGCTTGCGCCTCCATTGCCGCCCGCTCCGCCTGCGCCGCCGATGGCGTCGCTGATGAAGGCGCCAGCCGTATTGGCGTAACCGCCACTGCCGCCCCCGCCCCCGATGCTCTGGACAAGGGCGCCTGAGGAGTAATTGCCGAGCGTTCCGAAACTGCCAGGACCGGTCGACGACAGCGTGACGCTGCTGCCATCTCCCCCCGCGCCGCCGGCGCCGCCCGTCGCCACGAAACCACCGGCTTCATTGGCGCCGTTGCCGCCGCCTCCGCCAATCGACTGGGCCAGGATCGCATGGGCGTTGTCGTCCATGGTGAGGACTTCGGAGCCGTCTGCCAGCGTGACGGTCACGGTGCCACCGGCACCGCCCCCGCCACCGGTGTCGCCCAGATTGGTCAGGCTCTCGGACCCGCCCGCGCTGCCCCCGCTGCCGCCGATCGACTGGGCGATGATCCCGAGGGCGGCGATGCCTCCGCCTTCGCCGTCGCCCGTGGTGATCTTGCCCGAATTGGTGACAGTGACGACACCGCCATTGGTGGCCGGATCGCTGCTGCCGGTGTCGCCGCCGACCGAGGTTCCCGCAGTCCACACCCCGTTTGAAGCGACCGCCTGTGCATCATTGTCGATGATGCCGCCGCCGCCGGCGCTGACCGCGAGAACTCCGCTGGCACTGGCGCCGAGGGTCCTAATGGTGCCGCGATTGTCCACCGTCACAGAGCCGCCCGTCGCGCCGCCTGTGCTTCCCGAATTTCCCAGGACATTGGTGCCCTGATCGACCGAGCCGATGATCGGCACGCCCCCGGTGCTGATCGCCGCGATGCCGATGGCGAGTTCGCCATTCGTCTCGATGCTGCCGCCATTGACCACCGTCACGGCGCCGCCCACCCCCGTCCCCGACGTGTCGGCATAATTCCGCTCAGCCACGAGCGGCGTCCCCGAACTCAGGGCGAGGATCCCGAAAGAGAAGGGCGTCGAAGCGCCATCCGCACCGCTTCCGGTGCTGATGATGGCGCCCTCGGCAATGCTGACCCTGACCGTGCCTCCCTCCGGTTGAGCCGTCGAGCCCGCCGGGTACCAGGTTCCCGCATGGCTGAGCGCCAGAATGCCGACGCCGCCATCGATCATGTCGATGGTGCCTGTCCGCGCGACCCTCACGGTGACATCCCCGCCATCGCCCGGCATGCCGCCGCCGGGATTGGCAGGCGAAACATTCGATGTGTCGCCATTGCCGCCGATCGCGGCAGCGTAGATGCCGAAACCCTGGGGGGCATCGACGGTGATCTCGCCGCCATGCAACACGCGCACCGGTCCGGAATCGCCACCTGTCCCGACGTAATTCACCTGGTTGTCGCTGATCTCACCATAGAACTGGCCGGGGGTCGAACCTTGCGATAGGGCGTAAATTCCGACGGCATTGCTCCCGGCCCCGGTTTGCGTGACAGCGATGGAACTCTGCGGAGCGGTTCCGACGGTGATCGAGCCGCCATCGCCGCCATCGCCGTAGAAGGGCACCGGATTCTGGTCGAGACCGCCGCTGTTATAGTAGCCGGAGCTGCCGGCGCCACCTTGGGAGACGGCCGAGAGGCCGATCAGTGTGGGGTCGAGGGCATCGACGTCCGTCCCGGTCCCCGTTCCGTTCACATCGATCGAGCCTCCGGCCAGAGTCACCGCGATGTCGCCGCCCGTCGTTCCATCGAAGGGCGCATTGTTGAGAGTGCTGGCCGGTGAGGAAAACTCGACGCTGGGATAACCGTCGGCACCGTGCGAGACCACGAACAGGCCACCGGCCCCGCCTTCCGCGCCCGCCACGTCCGTTGCCGTGATCGCTGCCGTGCTGACGAGACCGATGGAGCCCGCATCCAGACCCTCGGCGCAAAAGCAGGGATCGGTCGAGGTCTCGCCTTTCGTCTCGATGTAGACGACCGCCCCGGGCTCGGTCCCCGCAGCGATGCCGTCGAGGCTCAATGTGCCGCTCACGCTGCTGAGATCGATATCCCACCCCTGGTCGACCTGCAGGATCACGGGCGTGACGCCCCCATCCGCTTCGCTGACGGTCGCATTGACCGTCTGCGTCGACGGGCTGCTCGCCGTTGTCACCCCCTGCGAGGTTACGATTTGCGCATCGACGAGCGAGGTCGTCGAGAGCAGAGCGACGGCAACCGTCAGTAAACAGCCCCTCGCCCCGCGCAGCCTTGGCGGAGGCAAGATTTGAGAGGCTTCTGGCACACACACGCCAGCGCCCTTGAGGAACTCGCCCTGAACCAATCCTGCCCCCCGGCCCGTGCCTCATGGATGGTCGAGACATGCGAATCCGAGTTCTAATTCTACGGCTGGTGGTGGGTTCCTGAAATACAGCTGGATTTCAGTAGACGCGGCTTGGACGATTTTTCCCTGCGGCGTTGCCGGCGCGCCACTCGTCTATTGTTTGTTCAGTCGGCTGATTTTACGACCCCGATCCCTTCGATCTCGATTTCGATGCCTTCAAAACCCAGCCTTGCAAGGGGAATAAGCGTAAGCGTTGGCATTGCCTCCGGAAAAAACGGACGCACAATGTCCAGAATTGTTCTCTCGTCCGTGGGATCGCCATTCGTGGCGTAAAGAATTGTCAGTTTCGCCAAGCAGTTGCAGTCGGTCCTGCCGAAGCCGCCGAGGATTGTCTCGATGGTCTCCATCACCCGCCGGGTTTGGGCCGCCAAATCTCCCGGGTGAACAGCTTCGCCTTTGACGGAAGCCGATACCTGACCGCCGAGGACGATCAGATCATCCAGCTTGATGCCCTGCTGAAAGGACACAGGAATAGGCCAATCCCAGACTCCGTCTGGCCAACTGGTGTCGCGATGCTTTGGCGAGCCATCGTCGTTGGCGATGGCAATGGCCTCCTGTCGCAACAGAAGACCCCTTGGGTAGGGACCGGGCACCGGAACGCCGGTGGCGCCCGGGCCAGGTTTGTCGAAAGCATCCGACCTTACCCGCGCCGCCATGCTCCAGTCTGAGGTCGTGCCGTGGCCGACATAGTAGGTATTGAGTTTCACCACCGATTGCAGGCCCACGCCTACGTCCTGCATCGATGCCTTGATGTTGTCCATTGTAGCGCGTGCTTGCCCAACCATGTCGTCGACCTGGATGACCTGGCCCTGACCGTCGACGGACATCTTGGCGCCGACGAACACAATGTCGTCGCACCTTATCGCGGAGCTGAATCCATGCACCGGATCGTAGCTCACGACCCTGCGCATCCGGGATCGTTGTGAATCCGGGAGCAGACCGATCAGCTCAATCTGAACGAGGCTGCCATGGGGCAGATGATGAAGGGGGATGGCAGTGACCACCGGGAGCGGCGCCTCGGAGGTGAACAGCATTCTGATCTCTTTAAGGAGAGCATCCTCTTCCTCCATCAGAGACTGGTGGTAAAAGACCCCAATCTTGACGACGTCGTTCAGCGTCAGCCCAGCACTCTGCAGAATGGACCTGAGCCTGCCGAAGATGGCTGCGGCTTGCTCCCGGAGGGTAGCGCCGCTGGCTGCTGGAGCATACTGAGCACCAACGAAGACCAGATCCTGCGCGAAGCTAATTTCTTTGAATGGCCGGCTAGCACTCAACATGCCTGTTTTCCTCGTTTAGATTTCCTTCAGCCGACACTTGCGTGGCGCGATCGAGAACGGACATATGAACAACAACCATCGTATCTATTCGATGAGCGTGGCGAGCGTCTATCCACATTACGTGGCCAAGGCGGTGAGGAAGGGGCGCAACAAGGCTGAGGTCGATGAGATCATTCGCTGGTTGACGGGCCACAGCCAGGAGACGCTGGAGAAGGAGCTGGCGAACAAGACGAGTTTTGAGGATTTCTTCGCGCAGGCGCCCCAGATGAACCCCTCCCGATTGCTGATAACCGGCGTGATCTGTGGCGTGCGTGTGCAGGATATCGAGGAAAGCACGATGCGGGAAATCCGCTATCTCGACAAGCTTGTGGATGAACTCGCCAAGGGAAAAGCCATGGAGAAAATCTTGCGCCGGTAGCTGCGTCAATTTCCGCTGTCGCCGAAGCAACCGTTGCGGAACCGTTTTCGGCTCAATGTGCCGCCACGGCCTCTTGGCCCCCCGTCTTGTCCGCGGATCGTCAGTTCAATTCTTGCTTCTTGATATCAGTTGCTTCGCGATGATGATGCGCTGCATTTCGTTCGTGCCCTCACCGATGACGAGCAGCGGCGCATCTCTGTAAAGACGCTCGGCGTTGTACTCCTTGGAATATCCATAGGCGCCATGGATGCGCATGGACTCGTTGCTGTTCTCCATGGCGGCCTCCGTGGCGAAGTATTTTGCCATGCCGGCTTCCATGTCGCATCTCTCGCCGCGATCATAGGCCTCGGCAGCCCTGTAGGTCAGGAGCCGCGCCGCCTCGGTGCGGGTTGCCATTTCCCCGAGCTTCAGTTGAATCGCCTGATGCTCACAGATGGGCTTTCCGAATGTCTTGCGGACTTGCGAATAGGCCACGGCATCCTGAAGCGCGGCATCCGATACGCCCACTCCGCGCGCGGCGACGTTGATGCGTCCAAGCTCAAGACCTCCGAGGATCTGTTGCAACCCCTGGCCTTCCTTGCCGCCGATCAGCCGGTCTGCTGGAACCCGATAGTCCTCGAAAACCAACTCACAGGTATCGATGCCCCGGTAGCCGAGCTTGCGTGCTTTGCCGGCAACGGTGAAGCCGGGCCCTTTCTCGGCGATGAGGAGGCTCATCCCCTTGTGGCGCGGCTGGGCAGTAGGATCGGTTTTGACCAGGAGCGCGATGGTGTTGCCGTGCAGGCTGTTGGTGATCCAGCTCTTGGCGCCGTTGACCACATAGGTATCTCCGTCGAGCCGAGCGACCGTCCGGATCGCCTGCAGGTCGGTCCCACAATCGGGCTCGGTCAATCCTATCCCGCCTCGCAACTCGCCGGTGGCAAACCGGGGAAGGTAGGCTTGTCTCTGTTCCTCGGTGCCGTAACGCTGTACGGCCATGGCCATGATGAGATGAGAGTTGACGATCCCCGAGACTGACATCCACACCGACGCCATGCGCTCAACGATCTTGGCATAAGTCTTTGCCGACAGGCCAAGTCCACCATAATCCGACTGGATCGTGCATCCGAACAGACCGAGCGCCTTCATTTTTTCAACGATTTCGAAGGGGTATTCGTCGCGGTCCTCGAGTTCTCGAACATAAGGCCTGACATCCGCCTCGAGAAAGCGCTCCACGCTGTCAAGGATGAGGACCTCATCGTCTGTAGCCTGTGTTGTCATCATCGAGACCATGTCGAGAAACTCCGGGTAAACTTGGATCAGGCCAGTTCTTGGGGACGAGGGGTCAGGCCGGCGAGATAACGCTCATTGCCGCCTCCAAGCGCTTCACAGGCGGACTTTGGTGGACGCGTCCCATCGATCTTCAGTGGCGATGCCAGCACCTGGAGCGTTGGCTTCAACGGATGCCGAACGGATGTCACCATTCCCGCCTCTTCCATGAAGCGACTGGAGAAGGCCTCGCGGACGGAGTGGATTGGTGCCACGGGAATGACGCCCGTGAGGATCGAGAGCCATTCCTCGGTGCTACGAAGGCTCATCGCGGAGTCCAACTCGCCGGTAAGCTGATCCCGATTGTTCCTCCGGGCCTCCTGGGTGGAGAAGCGGCGGTCGGACACAAGATCATCACGGCCGATATGCTGCGCAAGCGCCACCCAAAACTTGTCCTTCATGCACATGACATAGATCCAGCCATCCTTGGTGCGGACCGATTGCACGGGAACGATCGAAGGATGGGCGCTTCGCGGATTGCGCTGGGGCTCGCTGCCGGAATTCAGATACCAGGTTGCCAGATAGCAATGCTGGTGGGTCGCTACATCGAAGAGATTCGTGTCCACGTCGCATCCTCGGCCGGTCGTCTTTGCAGACATGAGGCAGCCGAGCAAACCCACCATACCGGTGATCCCTGTCATGTAATCGATCATCGACAGGCCAATGCGACACGGCGGCCCGTCGGGCTCGCCCGTCATGCTCATCAGCCCGGCTTCAGCCTGTGCGAGATAGTCGTATCCAGGCCAGGCCTGCCGGCTGTTGTCGCGTCCATAGGCCGAGATGTGCAGGCAGACGATGGCCGGATTGATGTCTCGTAGGCTGGCAAAATCCACACCAAGCTTCTCAGGCAGATCGCCACGCAGGTTGTTGACCACCGCGTCGGCCGTGGCCACCAGCGCATGAAAGGATTTTTGATCCGCCGGATGAGTGAGATCGAGCGCGACGCTCTGCTTGCCCAGATTGAAGGATTGGAAATACTGGCTGTCCTTATCGCCCAGCAGATTGGGGCCGACGGAGCGGGAGGCATCGCCGCCGGTGGCAGGATTTTCGATCTTGATGATCTCGGCGCCGAGATCGGCCAGCAGCATGGTCCCATAGGGTGCGGCCCCGAAGCTCTCGAGTGTAAGTATGCGCGTGCCCTCAAGTGGCCTCATGTCGCCATCTCCATAACGTGCGCGCGTTGTTTTTTATTGTTCTGCATGGGTTAGCTCCGCTGCGGAAGAATGGCCGACAGGCTTGTCTTCACTTCCACGAACGTCAGTGAGCGCTCGGCGAAGGCCGCCTCGAGCACGGGCACGACATCCGCTTCCGCATTGATGGCGAAGGTGCGGCATCCGAAGGCCTCGGCCAGCAGCTTGAAATTTGGATTGTGAAGCTCGGTCGCCGTCTTGCGGCCCGGATAGGCGCGATCGAGGTTCAGACGGATGGCGCCGTAGCTGGCGTTATTGGCGAGGATGATCATCAGCGGCAGCTGTCGCTCCGCAGCCGTCGCCAGTTCCATGCCGCCCATCAGCAGGCCGCCGTCGCCGATCATGCAGAGGACTTGGCGCTCCGGATGCCGCAACCCTGCCGCAACCGCCCCGGGGATCCCCCATCCCATGGTTCCGGCGATCGGCGTGAGCAGGATCTGCGGCGGCGACCAGGAATAATGCCGATACATCATCCCCGCCGAGACACCCGCGTCCATGGAGACGATGGCATCGGGCAGGATATGCCGGCCGAGCGCGGCCACGACATTCCCGAAGACGACGCCGTCATCGGCTTTTCGCGGAACCCATGTGGTCACCTTAGCCAACTGATGCTTGAGCGCTGACGTCCAGTCGGCGCGCGCTGGCGGCTGCGGGGGCGCTGCCTCCACCAGTTCGCGCAGGAATGATACTGAGGAGCATTGCACGGCGATGTCAGCCGCCCAGTTGACCCCGAGAACGGCGGGATCCCTATGCACATGGATCAGTGGCTGGTCTGGCTTTGGCGAAGCCGGAAACGAATAGCCATGACTCGTCAGGTCGCCGAGTCTGGTTCCGACCGCGACGATAAGATCGGCGGTAACCATGTGCTCCATCTGCTCGGGCGTATTGAAGAAGCCGAGTTCCCCGGCAAACAGCGGATGAGCGTTCGGGAACAGGTCAAGCCGCCGGAAGCTGCACATCACCGGGATCGACCACGCAGCAGCAGCAGCGAGCAACGCCGCGCGACCACTTTGGTTTGCAAGTTCGCCACCGGCAATCATGAGCGGTCGCTTCGCTCCTGTCAGCAAAGTCTCGATTTCCGCCATCGCTGACGCATCGGGCCGGGACAATGCATGACGATGCGGCGGCGGGACTTCCAGGGCGACCGGTTGTGAGAGGACATCCTCCGGCAACGAGATGACCACCGGTCCTGGCGTCCCCGACGTCGCCATGTGGATGGCGCGGGACATGACATCGGTGACCCGGCTGGGCTCCGATAACTCCGCCGTCCACTTCGCAGTACCGGAAAAGAACTTGCTGTAATCGACCTCCTGAAACGCATCACGTCGCAGATGCGCCTTTTCGACCTGTCCCACCAGGAGGATGAACGGCACTGTATCCTGATGGGCCGCATGCACCCCGATCGCCGCATTGGCGGCACCAGGGCCACGGCTGACCATGCAGATCCCCGGGCGGCCGGTCAGCTTCGCATCGGCGACCGCCATCATTCCAGCGCCTCCTTCGTGGCGGCAAGTAACGACGTCGATGGAGTTGCTATCCTCAAGCGCATCCAGCAGCGCCAGGTAGCTCTCGCCCGAAACGCTGAACACGCGGTCGACGCCTGCGTCCTGCAACATCTGCACGATAATGGAAGCAACTGTGGTCATGGGGTCGGCGGCTCGGCTCAGGTCTTGATCACGAAGGGATCCTGGATGTCGCGGCTCAACTCGCACCAGACGCTCTTCGTCTGCAGGAACTGGTTGACCGCCTCTGCGCCATTCTGCCGTCCGAGGCCGCTGTCCTTGAACCCGCCGAAGGGGGAGTTGAAGGCCAATGCCCGATAGGTGTTGATCCACACCGTGCCGGCGCGAAGCCGGCGCGCCATCAGATGGCCCCGTCGGATGTCATTGGTCCACACCCCTGCGGCCAAGCCGAAAGGTGTGCTGTTGGCCATGGCAACGACATCGTCCTCGTCCTCGAAGGGCGCCACGCACAGGACAGGGCCGAAGACCTCATTCTGCATGATGAAGTCCAGGGAACCCGCCCCCTGCAGGATCGTTGGCGCGTAGAAATAGCCGTTCTCCAACCCTTCGAGACGCACGCGCTTGCCGCCGGCCAGGATCTCCGCGCCGTCGGCGACGGCCTGAGCCACCATCCGCTCGTCCTTCGCCAGTTGCGCTGAGGACGCCACCGGCCCCATCTGGCTCTCCGCCTTCAGAGGATCACCGAGCCGGATGCTGTTGGCGCGATCGACCAGCCGGCTCACCAGCCTGTCGTAGATTTTCTTTTGGAAGAATGCGCGGGAGCCGGCCACACAGGTCTGCCCGGCGGCCGCGAAAATGCCCGACAGCACGCCCGCCTCGACCTGGTCGATATCGGCATCGTCGAAAACGATATTGGGGCTCTTGCCGCCAAGCTCCAGGGTGCAGCCGATAAGCCGCTGCCCGGCTCTCGCCGCGATGGTCCGGCCTGCCGCATCGCTGCCGGTAAACGAGATCTTCGCGACCAGCGGATGATCCACCAGCGCCTCGCCCGCGATGCGGCCGCCGGTGACGACATTCACCACCCCGGGCGGAATTCCGGCCTCTTCGGCAAGGCGCGCCAGTTCGACGGCCGAGGCCGACGTCACTTCCGAGGGCTTGATGACGACCGTGTTGCCCGCCGCCAGCGCGGGGGCAATGGACATGATCGTCAGGAAGGTCGGAGAATTCCACGGCACGATGGCCGCCACGACGCCGAGTGGCTCAAGAACGGTGTAGTTGAGGATGCTCATGCGATCGAGGGGGATGACGCGCCCTTCGATCTTGTCGGCGAGGCCGCCGAAGTAAGTGAGCCAGTCCTGCGCGACCCGCGCCTGGGTGCGCATTTCGGCAAACAGCTTGCCGTTCTGCTCCGTCTCGATCGTGCCGATCTTGTCCGCACTGGCCGCGATCAATTCGCCCCACCGCATCATGAGACGGCCGCGTCGGGTCGGCGACAATGCGCTCCAAGGTCCCTCGAACGCCGAATGCGCGGCTCGCACAGCCGTATCGACATCGGCAGCGCTCGATTCGACGAAATCCCCCCAGATTGCGCCGGTGGTCGGATTGATGGATTGGAACACGCCCCCATCCCGACCCGGTTGATCCCGGCCATTGATGTAGTTGGCGTAGTGCCGCAAGGCGGTCGTGCCTGATGGTGCGCTCATGCGGTCTCCCGTGAATGACATCGCGGTTTTGCGGGGCTCAGGGTCGGCCATCCACTTGTACGTACAATATTCGAATTAGATTTATTTGCAATGGTCAGCTGCCTTGGTCACGCGCAATTTTGCTGCGCTTCAGAGTTTTTCGAACAAGTTTCATATCGCCGCCGGGCTGTGGGCCATCACTTTCCAAGAATGGCGTCGAGGCTGGTTTTGACTTCGATCAGGAATGGCGCATCTGCAGCGAGCCCCTCGCGGATGGTGTCGCTGATATCCTCGGCCCGATCCAACAGGCGGCCTTGCATGCCGAAGGCCGATGCAAGAGCGACGAAATCGGGATTTGTCAGCGCCGTTCCAACCTCGCGGCCGGGAAATTCTTTCTCCTGGTGCACGCGGATCGACCCATAGCTGGCATTGTTGGCAATGATGAAAAGGATGGGCAGCTTGCGTTCCACGGCCAGGATCATCTCATTGCCAGTCATCAGGAAACCGCCGTCGCCCACCATGCACACGACCTTCGCACGCGGCCGACGGAGCTGCGCGGCCAGCGCCGAGGGAACGCCGTAGCCCATCGCGCCTGCGAGAGGGCTGAGAAGGCGCTGCGGCGGCGTATAGCGCGCATAGCGATAGATGGGCACGGTGAAGGCCCCACCATCGACGCAGAGCACGAGGTCGTCCTTGGCTTGATCGAGGGTCTCGCGCACCACCTGGCCGAATTCGATGCCGTCCGAGGGCTGTCGGGACGGCCAGGCATTGTTCTCCTCAAACAGGCGCCGCAGCGATGTCGACCATGGGCCGAAATCCGGTGCAGCCTTGGCCCGGCCCGCTGTGAGCCGGTCAAGCAGGCTGGCCGGATCGCAGGCGAGCGACACGGTCGGCGCGAAATTCCACGCCACGACTTCCGTGTCTGGATAACAGTGAACAAGCGTCTGATCGGCGACGGGCATTCGTGGAAAGCTGTAGCCTTGAGTCGTGATGTCGCCCAGCCGGGTCCCCGCCGCGAGGATCACGTCGCTGGTCTCGAGAACCTTCAAAAGTGGCGCGGGATAGCCATGGCCCAGATGGCCCAGGAACAGGGGATGGTGATTTGGAAACAGGTCGTGGCGCCGCAGCGATACGGCCACGGGGATGCCCCATGCTTCCGCGAAGGCGAGCAGCGACGTCCGCCCCGAGTCCGTTTCCAATGCGCCGCCGGCGATCAGCAGCGGCCGCTGAGCAGACCGAAGCAACTGAACGACCTCGGCTGTCTGCTCCTCCGTCGGAGCGATCTTGCCTGTCGCGTGCACGGCGCGGCGCGGCAGGGAAATGCTCTGCTGCTGTACATCTTCCGGCAGGACGACCACCACCGGGCCGGGCGCGCCGGTGGTCGCGAGCCGCATCGCCTTCAGGAAGACTTCCGGGATCATCGCCGGGTCCATGATCTGGTAGACCCATTTGGCAATGGAGCCATACATGCTCTGGTAGTCGATCTCCTGGAAGGACCGCCGGCCGACATCGGCGCGCGCGACATGCCCCACGATTACCAGGAGGGGCACAGCGTCCTGCTGCGCCGTGTGAAGCGCAATTGCAGCATTGCTGGCGCCGGGTCCGCGGCTCACCATCAGCACCCCCGGACGTCCCGTCAGGCGGCCATCGGCACAAGCCATGAAACCTGCGCCGGATTCGTGGCGGCACGTCACCGGATCGATGCCGGGAAAGTCGTTGAGTGCATCCAGCAGCCACAGGAAGCTTTCCCCCGGAACCATGAAGATCCGGTCTATGCCATGGTCGGAAAGCAACGTCAGGATGGCGTGGGACGCCGTCATGGTGGTGCCCGTCGTCTCGGTCATCTGAGGCCTCGTCATAGGTGTGCTTCGACACGCTGGAGTTTAGAAGTGAACGCAGGGGCATCGGTCGGGGAGGAAGGACGGAAGGATCATGAAGGGTGCGGTCACGGTCGGGTCGCATAGAAATCGAGGGTTTTCTTCAGACCCTCGTCGATCAGAACCCGCTTATGATCTGGATTCTCCCGATAAAGAAGGTCATCATCGAACTCGGTGGTCAGCCAGATTGCGTCTCCGTGGCAGCTGAGCTGAGCGTCTGGTTTATATTTGCGGATCGCCTCGATAATCTGCTCGACGGTGGTCACATCACCCTTCATGGGATAGACTCGCGAGCCGGGTTCGGCATCAAGACCCATTTCGACGACCTCCGCGACTTCATCCACATAGACGAAGCCGGAACGTCCCGCGAAGGGAATGACGTATGGCGTATTTTGCGCCGCAGCCCGGCACGCAAGGCTGATTCCGGCGCTCGGGCCGCCCTCGCGGCCCGGCCCGTAAATGACCAGCGGCCGGATCCCTGTGCTGCTGATACCGTGATCTTCCCAAAAGGCCCGCGCGGAACCTTCGCCTGCGAGCTTGAAGGCCCCATAATGAGTGGCGGGGTCGGGATAAGCGCCGTGGCTCTTGCTGTAGACCCCGGCAGAGCTGGTATAGACAACCCTCTGGATCCCGTGACGCAGGGCGGCATCAAAAACATAGAGCGTGCCCATGAGGTTGATCTCGGCACCCCGGATCGGATCAGCGCGGCAAACGGGCGTGAGGACGCCGGCGATATGGGCGATATGGGTGCAGCCGCGGACCGCACCGTCGACCATGGTCCTGTCGCTGACATCGCCCACTATCCACCCGATCCCGTCCACGGCCTCGCCGGCGATCGATCGGGCAAGCGCTCGGTCGGCATTGGTATCGAGCACCCGCACATCCGCGCCTCTCGCCAGTAGCCTCTTGATGACGAATGCACCGAGAAAACCACCGCCTCCCGTCACCAGCACCCGCATTTCCTCTCCCCATCCCATCGCTGCCAATATGTCTGCACAAATTTTCTATAGTATCAAAATTGAGCCAGAGGAAGAGGCCGGCAGATCGCCAAATGCAGAATTTGCCGCCAAAATACGGTGCATGGACCAAATGGTCTTGTTCTTGAGGGTGCGTCTGGAGTGTCCATGCGCTCTCAAGACTTGTACGGATAAAAATTGACAGTTAGAGTCACATTGAGTATCGGGGGCCAAAACAAAAAGCGCTGCCTCGGTCCAGAAGAGCGCCCAATCGGAGGATGAAATGAAATTCTCGACAATACCGTTTGCCAGCGAGCACATGGACCTTCCCTCGGTCGCGCACATGACGCAGATATCGCGGTTTGACGAGATCAATCAGATCCTTCTGTCGTCGAATTTCATTCAGGGCGGCTTCACAGAAGCACGTGAGCGGCTCATCACCGACACGCTCATCACCGTCGATGGAAAACGACATTCGCGCCGGCGCGGCATTCTGAGCCGGATCATGAATGACAGCCATATCGCAGCCATGCGCGAACAGTTTCTCAATCCGGTGATCAGCCAGACGCTCACCGCCCTCGCGGACTCGGTGGGGCAGAAGGATGGGGTCCTGAATGCCGATTTGGTGCCCCTGGCCCAGCGCTGCATCCAGCGGATCGCGGCCGCAGTTGCCGGCATCGATTGCCGGAACGACGCTGAAACCACGGATCGGCTGGTGACTCTGGTGAAGAGAATTGGCGCCGGCGTCCAGGTGGAGTTTTCCACCCAGCCGGCCGCGAAGGTGCTGAGTGACGCCCAGATCGCGCAGCAGGAATTTTATGATGAATTCTTCAAGGCCTCCTATGACCGCCGGACCGCTCTCGCCGACGAGGTGAAGCAAGGCAAGCGGGAGCCCTCCGACTTGCCCAAGGACGTGCTGATGCAGACCATCCTGCATGACACGGACGCTTGGGATGGCGATGACGGCCTTCCGCTGCGCGAGATTTGCCTGTTCCTGGTAGGCGCATCGGCGACCACCACCGGCAGTCTCATCCTCCTGTTCCTGAGACTGGAGGAATGGTTCGAGGAGCATCCGGAGGACCGCGCGCTGATCGAGTCCGATCCTAACTTCCTCAGGTCGGCTGCATTTGAGTCCCTACGCCTGACTGTCGGAGCGCCGGCGCGCGTTCGCATTGCTCTTCAGGATGTTCAGCTGGCGAGTGGCCGCGAGATTAAACAGGGCGAGAGCGTGGCCCTGCTTCTGATCCCCGCCAATATGAGCAAGGATCGCTTCGGTCCGGATGCAGACAAATTCAATCCTCACCGCGATGTAGGCAATCTTGCGCCTTGGGGGCTTTCTTTTGGCGCAGGCGCCCATGCCTGCCCAGGTCGCCCACTGGTCGTCGGCAATCGAAGCATGAAGGCGCGCAATGAGATAGACGGCAGCCTTGTCTCGCTCGCGCGCGGTCTCTATCGGGCCGGCATCACGCTGGACGAGACACGGCCCCCGGTGCCCGAAACGGCGACCCACTACAGCGCATTCAAGGAGGTGCCGATCAAGTTTACTCGGATCGATGTCTTGCGAGCCGATTCAGATCGTCACGAAGCGGTGGGATGAGCTCGTCCACTATGCAGGCAGGCATTGGATTCGAGCGAATGGGAGGGGTCGATGTTAAGTGTCATAGTGACTGATAGTGAAAAGGATCAGACATCCGAGGTTGCGGTTGGCGAAGACACGCCTCTGATGTACGCGCTCCGCGATGCAGGCCTCCCCATCGAAGGCACGTGTGGGGGGTATGCATCTTGCGGGACGTGCCATGTGTATGTCGCGCCCGACTGGATCGACCGTTTGGATCCCCTCGAGGAGGTCGAACTCGAGATGCTCGAATTGCTCGACACATACAAGCCGGACCGCTCGCGCCTAAGCTGTCAGATTGTTATGAAACCGGAATGGGATGGTTTGGTCGTGGAGCTCGCTCCTGAATGCTGACCGAGTTAATTCCCTGAATAATTTAGCTTTCCTCGGCCTCAACCGGGGCCGCTATAGCTGGGCCCATGCCCGCGCATGGGGACCAGGGCGCTGCGAATGAAATCCATGACCGCAGACCCGTCCTGTTTGAATGCCCGCGTCTTGACCGTTACAATTCCTTGCGTTGGTCGGGACTTCGACGTCCGCTTTTCCAGAACCTCGGACTCCGCATAAAGCGTGTCTCCCGGAAAGACCGGCCCTACGAGGTTGATTTCCTTCCAGCCAAGATTGGCGATGGCCTTGCCGCTGACGTCATTCACCGTCATTCCCAGAACGATCGCAAGACTGAGGCCGCTGTTGACCACTGGCTGGCCGAACTCGCTCTTTTCCGCATAAGCCCTGTCACAATGAAGGGGATGCATATTCATCGTCATGAGCGAGAAGTTGATGTTGTCCGATTCAGTAATCGTCCGGCCGGGGCGATGCTCATAGATGTCGCCGACTTCGAAGTCCTCCAGATACCGTCCGAACGGTGTCTGGGACCGACGTCCCTTGTCTTGCAGGGTTGGTGACATGTTCGCTTCCTCTTAATCTTGAATCTTTGCAGGTCGACGGCAGTCCTGGATGGGTCATGGAGACAGAGATCCACAATACTGGGCCGTTGCCTCTCCAAGTGTCGGCTCCTTCCAGTTGGGCGACGCTCGTTCATTTCGAAACCGGATCGCAGGGGCGAGATGCTTTCTCCCCAGTTCGTCGGTGTGAAGTGTTCCGAAAGCTTTTGCCTGCGGATCATCGAAAGCTTCGGGCAGGCTGTTGACGGGCGCGAAGCAAATGTCGCGGCCCTCGAACCAGGCTGACCACTGAACCAGGGTTTTCTCCCGGAATTTCTCGCGGAGAAATGCGACGAGCGGCGCCTGATGTGGCCCTGGACCCATCTCGCACAAGGAAACAAAGTCTGGGCGTCCGAACGCATCAAGGAGGTTTCTTACGAATTTGATTTCTTGGCCGCCCAAGACGAGGTGCCGTCGATCGGCCGTTTGATAAACTTGATAGAAAGCCGAACCGCCGAGCGAGCGCTCATTCTCGACCACCGGCTGTAGGCCTTCGGCGAAAACCGAGCCCACAATGTTGGGACACGCCGCGAGGATCGAAGCCTGCATCGAAATGTCGAGGAAATCGCCTTGTCCTGTCCGCTCGCGGCGGTATAGCGCCATGAGAATGCCGGATAGTCCTTGGAGGGCGCTCAAGAGGTCGGCGGCCGGCAGTCCCGGGATGGCGGGGGTGCCATCGTGACCGAGATTGATGCTCAAAATCCCTCCCAGCGCCTCGGTCGCGAGGTCATGCGCCGGGCGGTCCCGATAGGGCCCCTCTTGTCCAAATGCACTAATAGAGCAGTAAACGAGTCTCGGATTTCGCCGCGCAAGGCTTTCGAAATCGAGTCCTAAACGTGCCATGACCCCTGGTCTGAACGCTTCGACGAAAACATCCGCACGATCCACAAGCCGCAATAGCGCCAGCCGCCCGACTTCCGTCTTGAGATCGAGCACGACACTGCGCTTCCCCCGGTTGAAGTTTCGAAAAAACACTGTGCTGGGGCCGTCGCGTTTCCCGATTTCTCGTGCAGGATCGCCGATGCCGGGCGCTTCCACCTTAATCACCTCAGCCCCGTGATCGGCAAGGGACATGGTGAGATAGGGACCTGGCAAGAAAACTGAGAGGTCCACGACCCGGAGGCCTGTCAACTTCATTATTGGCTCTAACTCATGCCGGCTTTTCCCGCGACAACGGAAGGCCTCAATATCCAGGAAAGACTTGTACGTATAAGTATGGCGAGTTAGGAACGTGGTCAAGCTGTGAACGCGACAGGACAAGACGCGATGACACTGGAATCGATCGTGATTGTGGGTGGGGGGCAGGCGGGATTTCAGACGGCGGCCTCGCTTCGGCAGGAAGGTTTCGGAGGCCGTATAGTTTTGGTGGAGGCGGAGGGAGGGCTGCCTTATCAACGTCCGCCCCTGTCCAAAGCCTATGTCCAGGGCAAAGTCGCCGCCCAAAACCTGTTGTTTCGGCCGCAGAAATTCTTCGATGATAACCGCATCGAGATCGTGAGCGGGCGGGCTGAGGCACTCGACCGGACCCGCCGCCAAGTTCTTTTGGTGACGGGTGAAAGGCTCCATTATGATCATCTCGTCATCGGCGTCGGCGCATCGGCGCGCAAACTTCCTGTGGAGGGTGTAGACCTCGACGGTGTGTTCGAGCTCCGGAATCTGGCGGATGCAGACTCCCTCTTGCCAAGTTTGAAAACCGCGGGTCACGTGGTGGTGATCGGTGCAGGTTTTATCGGCCTGGAATTTGCTGCCTGTGCTCGGACGATGGGGGCTGAAGTCCATGTCGTGGAGACAGCCTCAAGGCCCATGGCCAGGGCGGTGTCTCGCGAGATGTCGGACTTCATGGTGAATGCTCATGCGCGCCGAGGGATCGAGCTCAGCCTGAATGTGGGGATCTCTCGTATTCAGGGCGCCGCTGGCAGAGTTTCTGCGGTCGAGTTGACCGATGGCCGGACCCTGCCGGCTCACGTGGTTGTGATCGGCATCGGAGTGGCACCCGAGACTCGACTGGCGAGTGAGGCTGGCCTCCATATTGAGAACGGCATCAAAACCGATGCGCATCTGTTGACGTCGGACCCGACGATTTCGGCGATCGGCGATTGCGCATCCTTCCCCTGCGCCTATTCGGGTCAGCGCAGGCGGCACGAATCCGTTCAAAACGCCACGGACCAAGGCCGCACGGTCGCATCGCGACTTGTCGGGAAAACCGAGCCCTATGGTGCCCTGCCGTGGTTCTGGTCGGACCAGGGCAGTCTCAAAATGCAGATGGTGGGCCACTTTGATGCGCAACTGCGCGCGGTCGTCATGCCGAGTGCCAACGAGGACGCTTTCACTGCTCTTTTATTCAATCAGGATCGGCTGGTGGCAGTGGAATGCGTCAACCGTCCGGGCGATTTTATGGCGGGACGCAAGCTGATGGCTCGCCAGCATGACCTGAAACCTGTCGATGCCCTGCGCTCTGGCTTTAGTCTGCGCGATTGGGAGGGGCAGACAAGGGATAGGCCGTGAGCGATCTGGAGATCGGGGAACTCCCCAGGATGCAGAGGGCCTCTTGAGCCGGCGCAGTTGACCGAACAACTCTATGACACAATGATGCTCCCTGGATGAGCCGCGACAGGTGAAGCCGATGGCAGCCCGCAACGCACGGCTGGAGAAAGGAAGAAACCGCATGGCGCAGGTCAGTGCGCAGGGCCGACAGAGCAAACCGATCAACATTCCCCGATACCGCAGCATCGTGAATGTTCTTCGGCAACAAATCATATCCGGCACGCTGAACGTTGGTGAAAGGCTCCCCACTGAAGATGATCTCTGTCGCCAATTCGATGTCAGTCGCCACACGATTCGTATCGCACTGCGCGAACTGCGGGGCGAAGGCCTGATCGAGTCCCGCCAAGGCGCGGGCTCAACCGTCTTGAGACGCTCGCCTCCCCTCACCTACACCTCCTCAATTTCCAGCTTGGAAGAGCTCCTGCAATACGCGACTGAGGTCCGCTATGAGGTGGCCAAGAGCGGCATCGTCGTTGCGGATAACGATTTGGCGAACCGGCTTGGATGCGCCGTTGGCCAACGCTGGTTAAGACTGGAGGGTGTGCGGATGAAGCCTTCCCAGGAAGATGCGGTGTGCTGGACGGAAGTCTTCGTTCATTCTGATTATGCCGGCATCGGACTGATGATCGGCCGTCGATCGGGAACGATCTATTCGTGGATTGAGGAAATGTACGGCGTCCAGGTGGGCGAGGTCCGTCAAGTTCTGCGCGTTGAGCAGATGCCAGATGACCTCTGCGCCGTCTTAGCCTGCGAGACTGGCAGTCCAGCGGTCGAGATTTCGAGGTTCTACCGCCTTTTAAACGGCGATCTCGTGGAGGTCGCGTTCAACATCCATCCTGCAGACCGGTTTAGCTATGAAATGACGCTCCGAAAGCGAGGCACCGGGGACAGCGTGAACGCCGACAGCCCGTCGCTGACTTGATCCATCGGCTGCGTTTCTTCTGGCAGGTGCGGCATCGCGTTGACTCAAACTGCGGCTGAGAGCGGCCGGGATGGCTCGTCCGTCCAAATCCCCAAAATGCGCCTGAGAAATGTTTATATTTGTGCTTACAAATTTTCCAGTTTCAATTGACACTTTTGTAATCGGCTGAATAAAGTAGCCGCCTCTGAGGAACAAAAACAATATGTACGCATATGTTGGCTGGAGCCACCTTGCTGGGCTGCGGACACGACAACGCGCATGTAAGGAGGGGAAATTCGATGCTGTCTCGACGTAAGATCATGGTGCGCGGCCTTTCCGTTGGCCTGATGGCTATGGGACTACTTGTCCTGCCCTATGGGCAGGATGGGTGGGCGCAGGACAAGACGCCGATCAAGATTGGGCTGGTCGCCAGCCTGAGCGGACCTTTGGCAAGCGTGGGTATCCCGCAGCGTGATGCGGTGACCGCCGTGGTCAACAACATCAACTCGCAAGGTGGAATTGGAGGCCACGCCATTGAGCTCGTCGTTTTCGACGACGGCACTAATCCGACGGAGGCCGCCAGGGGCACCACGGAGTTGATTCAGCAGGACAAAGTCGTTGCGATCGTCGGTCCTACCAGCGGCAGCAACGCCCTCGCTCTGTCTCCTGTCGCCGCCCGCTTCAAAGTACCGGTCGCCGCCATGGTGGCCAGCGTTCCAGTGATCTCCAAGAAGAATAACTTCTATCCTTGGGTGTTTCGCGGACAGCCTGACGACAAGGTGACAACCTCCACAATGCTGCAGAATCTGGCCGACAGCGGCGTCAAGCGCATTGGTGTCTTCTATCAAGAGGATGCCTATGGAAAGTTCACCGCAGACTTCGTCTCGGAAGTGGCCTCAAAATACGGTCTCGAAGTCGTCGACATGGTCAATTCGAGCTTGACCGCAACAGATTTGACGGCCCAAGCCACAAAGCTCCGCAATGCCGGCGCAGAAGCAGTCATCGTCCAGGTCTCACCCCCTACCCTTGCGGCCTCCTTTGCCCGCGCCGCCAAGCAGGTTGGCCTGAAGGCGCCACTTTGGGGGGGCATCGGCTTCGGCCAAAAGGCGTTCGCCGGAGCGCTCGGGAAAGACGGTGATGGCATCAGGGCCATGTTGCTCGGCAACTGGGACGATCCAGCGCCCGATCTGAAGAGGCTGGCAGATCTTTTGGCCGCCAACGGTAAGACGCCCGCAGGATTTCCAGAAATATCGTCAACCAACGCTCTGCTGCACGTGGTGAAGGCGCTCGAATCCGACCCATCGGCTACCGGCGAGACGCTTCGGGCGGCAATGGAGAAAGTCTGTAATCTGCAGACTTACGCCGCATCCACCGCGTGCTTCTCTGCGGAAGACCATAATGGATGGACGGCTAAGGCCCTCGTTCCTGCTGAAATCCAATCGGGTAAGTACGTGACGTTGAAGTGATCGACCGTCGCTGCAATTGAAGAATTGACCTCAGCCCATAATCCTCAATCGGGAATGCGAGATGATCGAGTTTATCATCCGGGGACTGGTCATCGGGCTGAACTATGGCCTGCTGGCGATGCCGCTCAGCTTACTCTTCGTGGCGACCGGCACCGTCGATTTCGCGCTGGGGTCCTACGCCGTGCTTGCGGCGGGGACCGCCTTCGTGGTGGGTGGAACCTTCGGCCTTGGTTTCGGTGTGCTTGCCGCAGTGGCTGCTGCGTGCTGCATCGGCCTGGTTTCCGAACTGTTACGGCGGCGCGGCTCCGGAGATCACTTGGCGCTCGTCTTGGCAAGCTTCGGATTCGCTGTTTTTCTCCAGTCGCTCGCCCTTTCGACACTTGGTAAGGACCCGTTTACGAAGAATCTCTTCGATGTCTATTGGCAGATCATGGGGATCTCGATTTCTCCCCAGGCCGGCATCAACCTCGTGGTGGCATTGACGTTTCTCGGCCTCCTGATGTTGGTCTTGTTCAAGACGTCTCTGGGACGGTCGATCCGTGCGGCCGCAGTGAACGCCAAAGGCGCAACCTTGGCAGGCGTGCCTGTCGAACTGGTTCGGTTCTTCACCTTCGTGGCCGCAGGCATCCTGTCGGGCGTTGCTGGGCTGCTATACCTCTACACATTCGGTCTCGATTATTCTGTCGGCATGGACCTCACCTTGGCCGGCTTCGGCGCGGCGGTCATCTTTGGGATTCACAGTCCCCTGCGCGGCTTTTTTGGCGGTCTTGCAATCGGGATTGTCGAAGCTTTGTCGACCGCCTACGCCCCCAATGACCTGACCATTCTGATCCCTCTCGTCTTCATCTTTGTGATCTTGATCATGAGGCCGGCGCAGATCGGGGCGGGGGGCCGGGCATGAGGGACCCGACCTTTGCGGGCCGCGTTTGGCGGCTCTTGCGCCACCCGGCTATCATCCTCACCATTGCTGTCGCTGCCGCCTGCGTATTGATCGGCGGGAATCTGGTTTGGCTCAATGTCTCTACATTGATGGCCGTCTTCTCGCTCATTGCTCTCTCGGTTGGAGTGACTTACGGCCAAGCTGGAATTTTGTCGGTGGCGCAGGGGACATTCGCGGCGCTGGGAGCATACGCCACCGCGATCCTAACCTTCCATTATGGCTGGTCGCCTTTTGCAGCTCTGCCCGTCGCGATCCTGTTCCCTGCCCTCTGCGCCTATTCCGTCGCCTATCAGGTTGTCCGCCTGTCGCCGCTCGCATTGGCAATCGCAACACTGCTGTTCGGCAAGATTGTCGACGTCGCGCTGAGGGCCGGGGGAGACTTCACCGGCGGCTATATCGGCATGTCGGGCATCCCGCCACTGGACTGGTTTGAAGCGCCCGAGGCCTTCAACATCGTCGCCTGGCTTTGCGTGATCATCGTCGTGGTGTTGTATTCGAACGCCATCTCTGGAGCGTTCGGCCGTGCCGTGCAGACAATCCGCCATGACACGTTGCGTGCGAGTGCGGATGGCATCAACATTCGTCGGATCCAGACCCAAATGTTCAGCCTGGGTGCAGCAATCGCCGGGCTCGCCGGATGGCTTTACGCTCACTATACCAGCTTCATAAGCCCAGATTCCCTTGGGCTGCACGTTTCGATCAGCGCACTGTTAATGGCAGTGGTGGGTGGCTGCCGTTATGTCCTCGGACCCATTGTCGGCGCCGTCCTGCTGACTTTGATCGTCAAATATGTGCCCGGGCAGGAAGTGCAGGGAATGTTCTACGGCGGCGCATTGACACTCGTTCTGCTGATCGCACCTGCTGGGATCGTCGGTGCACTGGTAAGCCTGTCTAAACTGCGCGTCGCCCCGATGTCGCGCATGCAGAAAATCCGAGATGTGAGGGATTTGGCGCGATGACCAGCACCATTGCGTCCTCGGCCTCCCCGACGAAGCTGTCGACCATGACGTCGACGGGCCCTGCTCCGGCCCATGAAAAACCCGACACAAGATCTGGTATTCACATCAGCAACCTTGAGGTTCGGTTCGGCGGCATTTGTGCTCTCCGCGATGTCGAGTTGCGGCTTAGGCCAGGAGATATCCTCGGCTTGATCGGCCCCAATGGCTCAGGCAAGACCACCCTCTTCAATGCAATTACGGGCTTCGTGCCCATTACGTCGGGTTCGGTGACGCTGGACGGTGTCGATCTTGGCAGCATGCAACCGTACAAGCGCGCCCATTTCGGTGTTTCCCGCACCTTTCAGACGCCCCGCATTGATCCCGATCTGACAGTTGAGGATGCCGTCATGTGCGGCTTTTACCCTTCGGAACTTCCGGGCATGTTCGCAAGTCTGCTGGGTCTCCAGCACGTGACGGGCTCCGAAGCGAATTTGCGCCGCAAATGCATGGACCTGCTGTCACGCCTTGGCCTCTCCGAGGTCGCAAAGAGCTGCCTCGGCGCGCTGCCTTTGGGCCAGATGCGGCTCGTGGATGTCGCACGCTCCATGGCCTCAGGCTCACGCTACCTGCTGTTGGATGAGCCTGCAGCCGGTCTCGCAAAATCCGAACAGCGACGGCTTGTTGACACGATCCGGTCGCTCGCCGCTGACGGCGTTGGAATCCTGTTGGTCGAGCATAATTTCGCGATGATCAGCGAGCTGTGCGAGAGGGTTACAATACTCAATCGGGGTGAGATTCTTCTGCATGGTCCTCTCCAGGAGCTTCGAAACCGGCCGGAATTCATCGAAGCCTATCTCGGAAGCAGCGGCAAATCTGGCGACGGCGCCCCTGTTCCAAACGCGCCCGCCGTGGCACCGGATGTGAGGGCCGGCGCGGAAGCTGCACTCGAATGTTCAAACCTCTCCGCCAGCTACGGCCCCATCCAAGCCTGCTCCGGGATCGATCTCAAGGTCGCGCCAGGAGAACTCCTCGCGGTGATCGGTCCAAATGGGGCGGGCAAAAGCAGCTTGCTCGGCGCCATTATCGGCTTGGTTCGCAACACCGGATCGATCTCCTTGCGGGGAAAATCGCTCAATGGACTGAAGGCTCACGATCGCGTTGCTGCCGGCTTGGGTTTTGTTCCAGAAACGCGCGGCAACATTTTCGCGCCGCTGACGGTGCGCGAGAACCTGCAAATCGCAACGCAGCCCTTCTCTGGTGGCGAGCGCGCGGCGATCTATGAGTATCTGCTCGATCTGTTTCCAATTCTGTCTGAACGGATGCAGACAGTCGCCGGGATGCTGAGCGGCGGTGAGCAGCAGATGCTGGCGATCGCCATGGCAGTCGGGCGTAAGCCCACCGTCCTCCTGCTGGATGAACCGTCACAAGGGCTCGCACCGACCATCTACGATGCACTCGAGGATGTGTCGGCGCGGCTTTGCCGTGATGGCATGAGCATCATCCTGACCGAGCAGAACCTTCCCTTCGCCGCCCGGGTGGCGCATCGCTTCATTGTTCTGACCCATGGACACGTCACCGGAGAGGGTCCCGTCTCCGAGCTTTCGGATCCAGACTTGATTATCCGCCGATACTTCCCCGACGAGCGCCTCTAGGCGCCGTCGCTGTAAAGGAGTGAGAGGTGACATCCGAGGACCCGGTTAGAGAGATCTTCAGCATTCCGCATGGCGCCTGCGATTGTCACACGCATGTTTTTCCGGATCGTGCACGGTATCCTTTCGTCAAGGAGCGCAAGTATACGCCCCCACCTGCAAGCTGCGAGGATCTGAGGCTCCTGCTTGATGAACTCGGGCTTGAGCGGGTCGTCATCGTCCAGCCGAGCGTTTATGGCGCCGACAATTCCGCAACTCTCGCCGGGATTGCCGAACTGGGCCGCGCGAGGGCGCGCGCCGTCGCGGTCATTCAGGAGGACACACCGCAGGACGAGATGGAGCGGCTTGCCCTCGCTGGCGTCAGGGGCATCCGGATCAATTTCGAGCTGAGCGGCGAGGCCAATCACGAGCGCGCTGCCCGTCATCTGGAGACGATGGCCGAAAAGATCGCGCCATTTCTTTGGCACATTCAGATCTATGCGCAGCTGCCGCTCATCGCAGCCTTTATCGATACCCTCCGGACCATCCCCGTACCAGTCGTGTTCGACCATTTCGCCGGCGCCCAGGGGCCAGGCGGCCTCGATCAGCCGGGGCTCGCCGGTGTCATCGGCCTGCTGCGCGAGGGGCGGGCCTATGTGAAGCTCTCCGCCGCCTATCGCCAATCGCGTCAGTTGCCCTTTGCGGATCTCACGCCCATCGCCACAGCTTTCATCGAAGCAAATCCCGATCGAATTCTATGGGGCAGCGATTGGCCTCATCCAGATCCTCACCGTGGGCCCGGGAGCAGCCATGAGGACGTCTCGCCGCCGCTGGCCGTCAATGATCGGGAGGTCTTCACCTTACTTGGGCAGTGGGCGAAGACGCAGTCCGTTTACGACAAGATCCTCCGGGACAATCCGGCCCGGCTCTACGATTTTTGAGCCGCTTCATTGATGCTGAAGGATGAAAAATTGATGGGCAAGCGCATTGTCATTGTGGGGGCGGGTGCCGTCGGAGGCTATTTTGGTGCCTATCTGACCCGTGCCGGGGAAGACGTTATCCTCATCGACCCTTGGCCTGAGCATGTGGAGACGATCCGTCGCCAGGGCCTGTCGCTCACGGGGATGACCGACGAGGAAACCATGACAGTGCCGCTCAGGGCGCTGCATGTGACCGAGCTACAGGGGCTTTCACGGGAGAAGGCAGTCGATATCGCGATTATTGCGACCAAGTCCTACGACACGGCCTGGGCAACCCTCATGATTGCCCCCTACCTTGCTCCCGACGGGTACGTCGTATCCGCCCAGAATGGCATCAACGAGGAGCGCATTGCCGCAATCGTCGGCTGGGGCCGCGTGGTCGGTTGCATGGTGGGCAACAATTTTACCGTGGACTTATACGAGCCGGGCCAAATCCGCCGGACGATGCCGCGCAGCCCTTCCGTCTACAGCTTGCAGGTGGGAGAGGTTCACGGCCGCATCACCCCTCGGATCCGCGAGTTGGAGAAGATCCTCGCGGCTGTGGACACCATAAGCGTGACCACCAATCTTTGGGGGGTCCGGTGGTCCAAGCTCTGCGTGAATGGGATGCGGAACGGTGTTTCCGCGGCAACCGGCCTCGGCGGCAATGCGCGCGATGCCCACGATCAAATCCGGAAGGTCGTCATCCACCTTGCCGGCGAAGCGGTCAGGGTGGGCGAGGCCTTGGGCTATGAACTCGAACCGTTTCTGAGACTGGAACCCAACCAGTTTCTTCGAGCCAGCGACGGCGATGCTCAGGCCATGGCGGAGGTCGATGCGTCACTGCTCGCCGGAACCAAGGGCTCGGTCCGCAGCAACCTTCAGCGTCCATCCATGGCACAGGACATGGAGAAAGGCCGGAAGACTGAAATTGATGAGATCAACGGTTTTATTGCCGCGAAGGGGGCGGAAGTCGGCATCAGCACACCCACTCATGCGGCACTGACCCAAATCGTCAAGGACGTCGAGCGTGGTGTCTTGTCCGCCAAGCCTGAGAACTTGTTTCCGCTATTGCCCTGACCCACCGACGGATGGCCTCGCAGCGACTCAGCCAACACAGCGCCGGAAAATAGATCCATGCCTCTCGAACAGTTCAAGGGCTTCCTGCATCCCGCGGAGATCGTCGACGATCCGGCCTCGATCGAGAGCTACGTGAACGACTGGCGGGGCATCCACAAGGGACAAGCCCTATGCGTGCTGCGTCCATCCACTGTCGAGCACGTTTCAAAAATTGTGACTCTCTGCGGCGAGCAAGGTGTGGGGATCGTTCCGCAAGGAGGAAACACTGGATTAACAGGAGGCTCGACGCCCGACGCATCAGGACGCCAAATCATTCTTTCGACCCGCGGACTAAAACGCATACGCGCCCTCGATCCGGTGGACATGACGGTCGTTGCCGAGGCGGGCGTGACGATCACCGAACTTCAGGCGGCGGCTGACGCTGCCGGCACACTGTTTCCCTTGTCATTCGCAGCCGAGGGCAGCGCAACCCTTGGCGGTGCTGTGGCCACCAACGCCGGCGGCACGGCCGCTGTCCGCTATGGTAGCGCCCGCGACCTCCTTCTGGGACTTGAAGTGGTCCTGCCCGATGGCCGGATCTGGAATGGCTTGCGACGGCTGCATAAGGACAATGCTGGCTATTCCTTGCGTCATCTCTTTGCGGGCTCCGAGGGCACCCTTGGGATCGTCACCGCAGCCGTGATGAAGCTTGCCGCGAAAGCCGAGACGCGCGCGGTTGCCTTCTGTTCGCTGAAAACGGAAGCGGACGTCGCCAAGTTCTGGACCATGCTGCAAGCTTCCGGCGACGGGAGCATTCGTGCTGCGGAATACATCTCGGGGGCGAGCCTCGCCTTGGTGACCTCCGTAATGGGGCTGCGCTCACCCATTGCAGAAGACAACCATTACATATTGGTGGAGCTGCACTCCCCGCGTGCGGATGCTCAGCTCATGTCTCTTCTGGAATCCATCCTGAGTAACGCCTTGGCGGAAGGCATCGTGACGGACGTGGTGATTGCTCAAAGCGAACAACAAGCCAGGGATTTGTGGAGACTGCGCGAAGATCAGACGGAAGCACAGAGGAGATCAGGGCTTAACCTGAAACATGACATCGCCGTGCCCGTCTCTCTCGTAGGGGAACTTCTCACACGCAGTCGCGCGGCCCTGAGCAGAGATTTCCCGGATCTCCTTGTTGTACCCTTCGGGCACCTTGGCGACGGGAACATTCACATGAACGTCATCCTGCCGCAAACAATCTCCGCCAGCGCCGCAACGACGCTGGAGAAGAATGTTGCCGAAATCATCTATGGCATCGCGGAGTCTTTACAGGGCACCTTTTCCGCGGAACATGGCATAGGCACCTCTAAAATAGAACTCCTTCAGAAGTACCGGTCAGATGTGGAATTAGACCTCATGAGGAGAATTAAGTCGACACTGGACCCATTCAACATCATGAATCCTGAAAACTTTTACATTATAAATCAGTTCATTAACGAGAATACATTAAGGCGATCCCGCTCATCAGCCCTCTCCAACTTCGATACGGTCGAAAGATTCACGTTGCGAACTTAGAGGATAGCAATGGGAGTGATGGGACTGCCAACGCCCCCTTTAATACGCAGCGGTGCAATGACCAGCTGGAACGCATTTTGGCCGGACTGGGCGAGTTCCTCCAGGTCGAAGAGTTCGGCGAGATAGACGCCGTTTTCCCAGGTCAGCTTCAGATGCAGGGGCACCGCTGTCGACGGGTCATGCGAGGGCAGAACTTCCACGGCGACATTGTCTGCAGCCACGAGGGCAAAGCCCGCTTCGAGGATCAACTCGGCACAGTCATGATGCAAACCGGTGCACCGCATTACATCGCCCTGTCCGCGCCGCCAGGCGGACAGCCATCCGGTCCGGACGAGGAGAGCATCACCGGGTGCGGGTGCCACGCCGGTCCGCGCGATTGCCGCCTCGAGCTGGTCCCGCCTGATCGCCTCGCCCTGCGGATCGGTTTCAGGAGAGGCAAGATCGACGAAGATCCCCCGCGTCACGATCGGCGCCAGCTTGTCGATGCCGCACCGCTTTGCGCCCCGGCTTGTGATGGTGTTTGAGGAGAAGCCGTTATAGATCAAGCCCCCGCGGCAGACGTGGCTCAGCGCATCGATATGCGTGGTGCCATGAGTGGCGAGCATGATCACATCGTCGGCAAATCCGAAGCCATAGGCCTCGGGCAGGCCCGCTGCATAGTCTCCCCCATCACGGGTCATGAAGTGCTGGACCGGCGAACGCATAGGCGGGACCGGCCCCTGCTTTCCAGCTTCGATCTCGATGGCCAGGGAGATCACCTGGCCAGTCCTGACACTGGAGATTCCGCGCAAGGTCGCTTCAGCGTCGATGAGATTGCGAGCCCCCGCCTCGTCCTCCGCCCCCCACCGTCCCTGCATGCCGATCACGTCTCGATGACCTCGAAATGGAAATCCGTGATCCTTCCCTCTCGCTGCTCCTTGAAAATGGCCCGCACCCGAGGCCTCTTCAGCAAGATCTCGGCGGCCGCGTCGATATCGGTGAGGTCGACGCCCGTGATGTAGTTCAGCACCGCGGTGTCCGCCCCGTCCAGAGTGACGTAGCCGAGGGTAAAGGGCGGATCCGGCAGCCCCGGAAACTTGGTCCCGATGATGGAGAACACCTCGAGCACCCCCTCCGGTCCCGTTTCGACCCACTCCGTGGCGGCGACGTAATCCGCATCCGAAAACCCTCGCGCCGGCACCATCACCTGGCCCGAGACGGGATTGCGCGTGCCCATGATGCGGCGATTGTCCCGGATTTCCGCAAAGAACCGCGTGGCGGCGTCACCGGCAAAATAGCGATACTCGAAATTCCAGGTGCCCGGAATGATCAATGGTGAATGAGGCTCGTCCATGGAAATCACCTTTCAGGGGCGGTCAGCGCCGAGCACGACGGCAGTTGAGAACTGCGTAGCACCGCCCTGCCCCGTCGACAGGGTTCGGCGGACGCCGTCGACCTGGCGGGCGCCGGCCCGCCCACGGACCTGAAGGGCAGCCTCGGCAATGCGGATCAGAGCGGTCGCGCTCACAGGATTTACGACCTGCGGGCCACCCGAGGGCTGAATGGACAATCCCGCTGTCCCCGCGATCGCCCTCTCGGTGAACCCGACGCAGTCCTCTTCTTCACAAAGGCCCAGCGCCATATAGGCCATGACCTCGGAGCTCGCGAAAGGCGCCTGAATTTCGATCAGGTCGAGCTCCCGTGCCGGATCGGTGATGCCCGCATCCTGATAGGCCCGCTTGGCCGAACGTTCGAGGGTGATCAGCTTGACGAGAGATCCTTCCGGCCGGTGAAAGCGGTCGCCCATGGCATAGGTATCGGAGAGCCCGCGAGCCCCCAGAACCCAGGCGGGCTTCCGACTGCCCACGAGCGAAGCATCGGCAAGGACGACCGCGCAGGCGCCCTCGCTGGTCGGACAGGCTTCCAGTCGATGGATCGGCCATGCCAGGATCCCCGATGCCTTGACCTGCTCCGCCGTGAAGGCCCGTGGACGTTCGATCGTATCATTGTTCAGGGAGGCCGCCGCATTTCGCGCCGCGAGCCCGGCCCAGTGATCGAGGGTGAAGCCGTAATTCTGCATCAGCATCGTCGCGCGCAGGGCGACCATGCTGATGGTGCTCATGCTGATGTCTTTCTCGTAGATGGGGTCGAAGATCGAATTGAAGATCTGCTGCGCCGTGACGGCATGGCCCATCCGCTCGACGGCCACCACCAGCACGACCTTGGCGCGCTTGGCTGCAATCCAGGTGAGACCGGCGAGAAAAGCCGAGGATCCTGAGGCGCCCCCGGTATTCACCCTGAAATAGGGCTTTCCGGGCCGGGCGATTGAGGCGAGATCGATGTTTGCAATCCCCGCAAGCGCATCGGGCGCCACGCTGCCGACGATGGCGTCGACCGCATCGAAGTCGAGATCCGCATCCGCAAGGGCTGCGAGGACGGCCTCGCGCACCAGTTCTGCAGTGTTCTTGTCCGAATGCTGACGCCGGTACATGGTTTGTCCGACCCCGATCACGCCAATGGGCCCGCTCATGCTGCCTCCAGGATGACGGCCGTGGTGGTCTGGCCGCCGATGGCGCCGTTGCCTGTGGCCAGCGCCAGTCGGCGGGAGCCCGCTGCGAACGTGGCGCCGTCTCGTAGCCGGCGGAAGGCTTCCACACATCGCACGAGCCCCATGGCTGGGTAGCACCACCCGGCCCCGCTCCCTCCCGACGGGTTGACACGCGGGTCCGTTGCATAGGCACCAAAACCTCGACCGGCGGGGCAGAGGCCGAGCGCCTCCAGGGCGATGACTTCATCCGACAGCATCATGCCGTCGATCTCGAAGACCCCGATCTCATCCAGGCGGGAATTCGATTGCGTCATGGCTGTCCCTGCCGCCGTTCGCAAGGCGGGGAGAGCGAGAAGGTCGCGCGCACCGATCGCGGCGATATCCGTCCCATGGCCGATCCCGGCGACGCGGATGCCGCCTGGCGCCCGCCCGATGATTGCGGCCGCGACGATATCGGCCAGCGGCGGGCGCTCATCCTCCTTCAGCGGATAATTCGACGGAAGCCGGCCGCCGGGTTCGCGCAGGGCATGAGGGTTCGCCTCGACACGGGCCCGTCTGGCCTTGAGGGCGTCCATGCGCGCCGGATCAGCGCCATGCTCCGACAGATATCGCGACAGCCGGAAGGCAGAGATGTCCGCCTCCCCGATACCGAAGGGTTGTTCGGTGAACGGATCCATGGAGCTCTGCGACATCCACGGGAAGCCGCCTTCGCTGGCGCGGCCCCAGGCGGCGACGACGGAGACCTCCGATTCACCCGCTTCCACCCTCGCCGCAGCGAATGAGAGCGCTGCAAGTCCATCCTCCGACAGGCGGATTTCGTCGCGCAGATAGGCACCGGCGGCAGGCGCGGTCACCATGCTCGACAGAGATCGCCCATCGATCAGATCATGGGCTGCCAAGACGACGGAGTCGGCCTGGCTGATCGACATCCCGGCATCTGCCAAGGCTGCCGAAACGCCTTTGAAGATCAGATCCGTGAGGCTCAAGCTGCTGTCCGCCCAGGATATGGCGAGCGACGCGCCGTAGACGTAAGCTGAGGGAGGTTTATCCATGCCCGAGCCCCTCGAGCCGATGACCAAAGATAAGCAACCCCGACACCTCCCGCTCCGATGTTTTGGTCATGCGGTGCTCGCTGTGAAACCGCCATCCACATAGATGGTTTGCCCATTGATATAACTTGCCGCCGGCATGGCCAGGAACGCGACGACCCCCGCCACGTCCTCGGGCTGCCCCCATCGCCGTGCGGGCACGGTCGCGGTGACCCAGTTTTCGAATTCGGCGTTCGAGGTTCGGCTCATCTCGGTCACGATGAAGCCGGGCGCAACCGCGTTGACCCGGATTCCGGTGCCGGCAAGGTCGCAGGCCAGCGATCGTGTTAGGCCATCGATGCCGGCCTTGGCTGCGATATAGGCGGAGAGCCGGACGCGGGCCGTGCGGCCGACGATTGAGCTCATGTTGATGATGGATCCCCCGCCGCGCCTCTGCAGCAGCGGAACCGCTGCCTGCGCCAGAAAGAAGCTCGCCGTCAGGTTGGTGTCGATCACCTTCTGCCAGGAGCTGCGATCGGTCTTCAAGACGGGCTTTGCAATCAGCACGGCAGCATTGTTGACCAGAATATCGAGGCCGGCCACCGTCGCCTCGATCTCTCTCATAAGGCCGGCGACATCCTGCTCGTTCGTGATATCGCAGACATGGGCGGTGGACCGCATGCCCCTCTGCTGCAGATCTTCGGCGCGGTCTTTGACCGTGTCGTTGCGATCGGCGAGAACGACCCGAGCGCCGAGATGGCCCAACTCCTCGGCAATGGCGAGGCCGATTCCCTGCCCAGCCCCGGTCACGAGGGCGATCTTGCCGGCCAGGGAGAAGCGAAGGTTCTCAGGCAGCGCCATCTCATACATCCACGATGGTGATGGCGCTCATCGGGCAGGCATCGGCTGCCTCCTGCAGCTCCTCTTCGGTCCATCGCCCCGTCGCGTCGAACACCGCCTGCCCCGTCTCGTTGCGATGGAATGCGCCGGGTGCGAATTGCATGCACATGGCAACCCCTGCGCACTGGTCCAGGGATATCTCTGCGCGCACCTTCTTCGGGCCCGGCATCATCGTGGCCGTGCCTTGACATGAAGGCTCTGCAGGCTTCGGGAGACCACGGTCGGGTTGTAGAGGAGTGTGTCGTTGAGCGTCTCGATCGTCTCGAATGCCTTGGTGAGATAGCTGAGCACCTCCTGCACCTCGATTCTCGCCAGCGGCGCGCCGAGGCACGTGTGGATGCCCTGGCCGAAGGCTGCGTGCCGGTTCGGGTTGCGTCCGATGTCGAGCCTGTCGGGATCGTCGAAGCCCTGGGGGTCGCGATTTCCCGCATGCTGCATCAACAGCATTCGATCACCCTGCTTGATGCTCTGCCCGAAGAATTCGAAGGGCTCCTTGGCCCATCGGCCGAGCCCCTTGATGGGACCGTCGAAACGCAGGATCTCTTCCGTCGCGCTTTTCTCCAGGGACGGATCCCGATAGAGCCGGTCCCACTGATCGGGAAACTGCTCGAAGGCGACCACCATGTTCGCGAGCAGGTTCATGGTCGTCTCGTGCCCTGCAAACACCATGAGCACGGCGTTGGCGATCACGTCCTCTTCGCTCAATCGGGCGCCGCTGTCGTCATTCGTCGCGAGCCGGGTCAGGAGGTCGTCCTTGGGGTTCTTGATCCTGTCGCGAATGATGGGCCGCAGGAAGTCGACGAGCTTGCGCATCGCCTGCTCGCCCTTTTCGAGCCGGTCCTGTTCCTTGCCGCGCATGAAGATGACGGCGCCGAGATCCTCCGACCAGTCTCGTACTTCGAAGCGCGCCTCGGGCGGCACACCCAGGAATTCTGCAATGACCACGACCGGGAGGGTAAAGGCGAAGGTGCCGAGGAAATCGACGGCCTCCCCGGCGCGGAGCGGTTCAGTCAGCTCACGGACCAGTTCCTGCACCCGCGGACGCAGCACCTCTACGCTTTTAGGCGTGAACGCGCGGTTCACGACGAGCCGCATCTGGGTGTGAAACGGCGGATCTTTCCACACAAAAAACCGGGACAGGAATTGGATCAGCTGTTCGAAGGTCGAGGCCGAACGCCGCATTTCAGCGCCGAAGGGGCCGGAAAACCGATCGGAAGACAGGCGATCTGAATCGCGATAACCCGCTATGACAGCATCATAGCCCGTGACGATCCAACCGTTCCAACGGGGGTTCCAATACACAGGATGGACTTCACGCAAACGGCGATAGTATTCGAACGGACGATTTATAGCTTCGTCTGAGAGAAGATCATCCAAATTTTCTCGGCTCTCGGCTACCGACGTGGACATTGTGCCACCTTACCATTTAAAAAATCTGCATAATCAACGTATCTATGCCTCTGAATTCTGTCAACATTACTGTTGATTATCGTTCGCAAGCTTCTTTGCCCGTTGAATAATGGGTGACGAGGTCTGCAGCGCAACGCAGGCATTTTCCAGTCGCGGCTCGATGGCCAGCCCCTCGCGGATCCAGGAGCCGTCGGCCTTCTTTTCCGGGGTGAACTCCGACTTTTCCCTCATCCTCAGGAAAACTGAAAGCGTATGCGCAGCGCCCAGATCCATGATCAGCGTCATGAAGTGCGTGCAGCCGCGGGTTTGTCCCATGAGCTCGATTACCCGCTTGCGAAATCCTGGTCCGATGCGCGTGCCGACCATTTGCCGGACCGGCTCGAGGCTGGCCGCACATTCCGGATGCGGGTGATAGACGGCCACGGGCTCGATGCTGACGATTTCCAGGGACGGCAAGGCGAGCATGCCTGAAATCCGAAGGGAATGGATCAGTTCCACCCCCTCGCTCGAGTGACACTTGTCTTCGAGGGCCAGGACGAAGCTGGCACGGTCCTCCGCGATCTTCTCCACGTCGAGTGACTTGGAGCGCTTGGCAACACGCGACATTATGGGATCTCCCTGTTGCGGTGACGCGTTCAATGCGGAAAGGGCCACAGGCGAAAGAAGCGTTCCGCCTTTCGATAGAGATGGGCAAGACCGCGCGGCTGGTAGACGAGGAACAGGATGATCGTCGCCCCCAGCACCACGTTGACCATGGGAAAGGCGATGTCGAGGCGCGACCCCGGGAGATAGGTCGCAAGTTGCGGTCCGACGATGGTCAGGCTCTCTTGCACGAGCCGCAAGGCGATCGTGCCGAGCACGGCGCCCAGGATCGAACCCATGCCTCCGACGATGAGCATGCCAAGGAACCAGATCGACTGGAACAATGTGAACTGCTCGAAATGCACGAGCCGGTTCTCGTAAGCCAGCAACGCCCCGGCAAGCCCCGCGAAGAACGACGCGACCCCGAAGGCCAGAACCTTGTATCGGGTCACCGGGATACCGGTGACCTCTGCGGCGAGATCATTGTCCCGGACGGCAATGAAGGCCCGCCCGACGCGGCTCCGGAGGATGAAGAGCGCAACGAAAGTGGCGGCGATGACGAAAGGCAGGACGAAGAAATAAAAGCTCACGGTATCGTCGATGCGATGGCCGAAAATGACCGGCGGTGCCACGGGGATGCCTGCCGCACCGCCGAACCATTCATCCGGCAGCCTCACGACGCTGAACTCGAAGACGAACTGGGCGGCCAAGGTCGTCAGGGCGAGATAGAAGCCTTTGATCCGTGCCGCTGGCAGGCCGAAGATGACCCCCACTCCGGCAGCGCCGAAGGCACCGATCGCCAAGGCGGCGGGAAAAGGCAGTTGCAGTTTCGTCGCCGCGACCGCCGCGAAATAGCCTCCGATCCCCATGAACGCGGATTGCCCGACGCTGACCTGGCCTGAGATGCCCACCAGGATCTGCAGCCCGAGAACCGCGATGATCGTAATCCCGGTGATCGTCATGAAGCGCAGCCAGTCCAGCGGGAGCACCACAGGCGGCAAGAGGAGCGCGATCAGCCCGGCAATCAGCAGCAGCCACTGCATGCGTGTCCTGATCAGGCTCATATCGTCGGTATAGGTCTCGGAGAAAGATCCGCAGGCGCGATACATGTCTCAGATCCTCTCGACGTGTTTCCAGCCGAAGAGGCCGTGCGGCTTGATCAGCAGGATGACCAGCATCAGAACGAACGGGAACAGGAGGGAGGCGCCGCCCTCCATATAGGGATCGAGCCAACGGGCCGCCGCCGCCTGGCCGATGCCGACGATGATGCCGCCGAGCAGGACTCCTGCGATGGTCTCGAGGCCGGCGAGAAGGACCACTGGCAGGGCGACGAAGGCGATCCCCGCGACATCCGGACTGACCATCCGGCCACTCATGAAGGCGGCCGCGGCAAGGGCCGAAACGATCCCGGCCACCGCCCACGACACGGCGATGCTCAGTCTGACGTCGACACCCAGGGATCGGGCGATCTGATGGCTCTCGGCGACGGCCGTCATCAGCAGGCCCGCCCGCGTCGATCGGAAGAACCAGGCGAGGCCGAGCACCACCACGGCGATCATCAGCGTGCCGATGACCGCCGACTGCTTCATGGGGATGCCGAGGACGCGCCAGCGTTCGGTGCCGAACAGGTCCGGAAAGAGTTGGGGTTCGGCACCGAACACGATATGTCCGAGGCCGTTCAGCACCAGCAGAACGCCAAGCGTGGCCATGAACAGAGCCATCTCGGATTGGCCCACGAGCCTGTGAAGCACGATACGTTCGATCGCCAGCCCCAGGACGGCCATTCCGCAAGCGGTCGCCGTCAGCGCCAGCAGGGGATGAAGGCCGAGACCCATGAATGAGACCATCATGAAGGTCGCGATCATCAGGAGTTCACCCTGGGCGATGTTGAAGACCCGCCCTGACCGGTAGATGACGTTGAATCCCACGGCCACCGCGGCGTAGATCGCGCCCGTGGTGATGCCGGCATAAAGAACGCGGCCAAGGACTTCCATATCCATCCCCTCAGACGTTCGCGTGGAGCATGCTCATCCGAGCCACCTCCGCCGCCGACGATACTGCTTGATGTCGCGAAAGTTCTTCTTTGCTCCCGATGCGCCGAGGCCCAGATAGAACTCCTTGAGGTCTTCATTGCCGAGCAGTTCCGCCTGGGTTCCCTCGAGCACGATCCGTCCATTTTCGAGCACATAGCCGCGATCGGCCACCTTCAGAGCCACGCGCGCATTCTGCTCGACCACCAGGAGCGCGGTTCCGAGTTCCGATCGGATCCGCATGATGGCCTCGAAGATTGTCGTCACCAGGATCGGCGACAGGCCCAGCGAGGGCTCGTCCAGCAGGAGCAGCTTGGGCTTCGCCATGAGCGCTCGCCCGATGACCAGCATCTGCTGCTGGCCTCCGGAAAGATAGCCGGCCTGCCGATTCCTGAACTCCGCCATCATCGGAAAGATGTCGAAGACTTCCGTCATCCGCTGCTTCAGTGCCGTATTGTCGAGACGTGTCGCTGCCGAGGCGACCACGAGATTCTGCTCGACCGTCATGTGCTCGAGCACCCGCCGGCCCTCCAGCACCTGAACCAGGCCGCTGCGCACGATCCTGACGGGATCCTGGTTCTGGATCGCTTTGCCCTCGAACAGGATCGTGCCTTCCGTGACCCGTCCCTCTTCGGACTGGATCAGGCTGGAGATGGCCTTCAGGGTCGTGGACTTCCCGGCACCATTGCTGCCGAGAAGGGCCACGATCTCGCCGGGGCTCACGCGCAGCGTCACGTTCTTCAGGACCAGGATGCTGCCCTGGTAGCGGACCTCGATATTGTCGAGCGCAAGCAGGTTCGGCTTTGCCGCCTCGCCACGCTCGACGATTGTTTTTGACAGTTCCAAGACTTCACCCACGCGACGGTTCTCCGGAGCGGTGCGGCGTCCTCAATTCTCCAGCGCCATGAAGTCGGTGACCGTGATGATCTTTCCGTCCTTTTGCTGGAGGATCACCGCAGAGCTCGCCCCGAGAGTGGGGTCGACGCCGTTGTTGAACGTGATGCTCTCCAAGAGGCCGCGGCCATCGAAGGTCCCGTTCGCCAGTTCGGCATAGACATCCTCACCGGTGATCCGCGCCCCTTTCTTCTTCACTGCAGCCCGGTCGATCGCGTCCAGAAGCACCATCATCGACGGGTAGTGCAGGAGCGTGTCCGCGGACCACCGCGTCTGGTAATTGCCTTTCCGGCTGTCATAGATCTTGAAGGCTTCGGTGTTGGTGTCGACATAGTTCTCGGTCGTGATCTCATGCGTCCCCTCGAGCACCTCCGGCTGAACTTTCAACAGGGTCAGCAGCCCCAGCCCTTCATGCTGCGAATTGACGATCTTCGTCATATCGAAATCATTGGCCTTCAACTCGGACAGCACGAGAGGCTGGAGATGATCTGTGGTGGCGACGATCAGCAAGTCGGGCTCCGCCTCGATGATGCGCTCGACATTGACGGCGACGTCCAGGGCCTTGGGCGAGATGAACTCGCTCAACACGAGTTGGGCTTTTGAGCCTTCGAGACGCTTGGTCAGGCCTTGCGCCCAATCGCGCCCTGAGCTGCCATCGAAGGTGACGAACGCGACCTTGAGCGGCTCGCTCCCCGTCCATGTCTTCAACCGCCATGTGACGGCTGTTGCGAAATAGCGGGCATAGTCGTTGAGCGGCGTGAACACCCAGCTCCCCGGCTTCATGAGACTGTAAGCCGGGCCGCCGTGAACCGCGGGAATTTTGTTCTCCGGAAGGCGGTTCTGGAGGGCGATCACGTTTGGCGAGCCGAAGGTCACGATTCCCAGGAGCGAAGGGTCCTGAACCGCCCGCTCGTAAGCCTGGATCGTCCGAGCCTGATCATAGCCCGTGTCGACGGGCTCATAGACCAGCGAGACGCCATGCTGTTTGCCTGCCGTCTCGTTGTACCAGTCCACCAGCAGTCGCTGCATCTGCTCGACCGGCTTGCCGCGGTTTGCGAACGGTCCGGAATAATCCAGGAGACTGAGAATTTTATAGGTCTCTGCCGCCTGGCTCGGCCGCGCACCGACTACGCTCACCGCTAGGGCCCCTGCGATTGCCAATGCTTGGCGACGGGTTAAGCCTGTATCCATGACTTGTTCCTCCCTTTTCACTTTGTTGTAGGCTTTGTTCTGCCATTTGCTTTTAGACGCGACGCATGAGGGGCGGCAGCCGGCTGTGTTAAGTCCGACCTCCTGCCCGTTGACTGAGGTGCAAGGCTTCGCTGTCGGCCGCATCCGCGGCCGCGATCGGCTCCAGGGGACGGCCGTCGACCGAGGCAATGGTGATCATGGCGTTCAGCTGCCGAGCTCGCCCGTCCTGGTATTTCACCTCGATTGAGGCACGTACCGCGGAATGCGGGCCGTAGACCGCGTCGATCAGATCGGCATATTTGCTTTCGATGACACCGCGCCGCAGCTTCTTGCTCCGCGTGAGCTCGCCTTCATCCGCATCGAAAGGCTTGAGGAGATTGATGAAGCGCCCGACACGCGAGTCGCTGGGCAGCGTTGCGTTGATCGACTGGATTTCGGTTCGAATGAGGCTATAGACCGCGTGGTGTTGAGACAGGTCGACCTGGGAGGTGAACGAGATCTTCTTGTCCTCGCACCACCGCCCGACCATTTCCGTGTCGATGTCGATCAGGGCGGCCGGCTCGTTGCGTCCCTCGCACACGACGATGACGTCGCGGATGTAGGGGCTCAGGCGGAAGCGGGTTTCGATGTGCTGCGGCGCAATGGTCCGTCCGTCGCCAAGCTTGCGGATATCCTCCAGGCGGTCGAGATAAATGAGGCGTCCTTCCTCATCGATGATGCCGGCGTCTCCGCTCTTGATCCATCCGTCCGCGGTGAACCGTTCGGCGGTTTCCTCCGGTCGTCCGAAATATCCTTCGAAGATCGCCCCGCCGCGAACCTGAACCTCGTCATCGGCCGTGCGCAATTGCAGCGGCTCGGTTCCGAAGCGGCTTTCGAGCACCCGTCCGACGCAATTCGTGGGATCTCCGTCTCTGGTCGCCGTGACGATGCCGATTTCGGTGAACCCGTAGACATTGTGCAGGCTGACACCCAGCGCATGGAAGAACGAGAACACCTCCGGACTGAGAGTACTGCCGGAATTCACGGCGGTCTTGAGATGGGTGAACCCCAGGCGGTCGCGCAGCGGGCGCCCGATGACCCAATGGCCCAGCATGCGCTTCACACGCGACAAGACCCCCGGTGTCGAATGCGCAGACGCAAGCAGTCCCATGCCGACGCGATAGACCCACCGTACGATGGGCACAGCATCGCGCATCCGGGCTTCGGTGGAGGAGACCACCGCCTCCCACTGGCGAGGGCTGAAGAAGAGAAACTCCGGCCCGATCTCGCGCATGTCGTCGGTAACCGTTTCCGGCTCCTCCGGGAAATTCACCAGCAGCGGCAGGGACACTCCGAGCGCAAGCCCGAGATATTGCTCGGTTGCCCAGGCCGGCGAGATGTAGCTCACATAATCCGCACCCGGCCGCGGCACGAGAACGCTGCGCCAACGCTCGGAGATGTCCAGGAGGTAGCGATGGGATCCCATCACGCCCTTGGGCGTGCCGGTTGTGCCCGATGTATAGATGACCACCGCAAGGTCGTCGCTACGGCCGGCCTCGACGATCCGCATAACGCAGTCGGGGTCCGTTTCCAGCAGGCGGTCGCCGCGCTCTTTGAGGGCCGTAAGCGAGAGGAGTCTGGGATCGTCATACTCGTCTAAGCCGCGCTCATCCCAATAGACGATGAGCCGAAGATCGAGATCATCGGCGATCTGGAGGAGCTTGTCGCATTGTTCCTGGTCTTCCGCGAAGACGACTTTGGCGCCGCAATCCCGCAGGTTGACGGCAAGTTCCTCTGCGGTGAGGTCCGGATATTGGCATGACATTGCACGCCCCGCGGATTGAGCCGCGAGTTCCGACCAGAACAGCTCGGGTTCATTATCGCCGATCGCTGCGAGGCAGGGAGCATCCCCGATCCCCGTTGCCAGGAGACCGGCAGCGATCCGGCGAACCTCGCTGGCATAGTCCCGCCAGGTGATGCGATGCCATATCCCGAAGACTTTTCGGCGCATCGCGATGGCATCGGGCGACGCCTGGGCATTGCGGAACAGACATTTCGGCAGGGTATCGTGAGGTGAGGCTGTCATGACGGTCTCACTCCCCTCCCAGATAGGCGCTGACGACTTCGGGCCGCCTGAGGACGTCGTCAGGCCGGCCCTCGGCGACATGCTTCCCCCAATCCAGGACCACGACCCGGTCGGCGATATCGGAGATGACCTGCATGTCGTGCTCGACCAGCACGATCGGCAGCCGCCGCTGCCGCCTGAGCTGGAGGATGAACCGGACCATGTCCTCCTTTTCGTCCATGGTCATGCCCGCCATGGGCTCGTCCAGCAGGAGAATGCGCGGCTCCATGGCCAGCGCACGTCCAAGATCGACGCGCTTTCGGATGCCGTAGCCGAAGGTTCCGACGGGGACATGTCGATGCGGCTGGAGCTCGAGGAAGCGGAGGACTTCCTCGACCGCCTGCCGCTGCCTTACTTCGTCCCGCATTCCCCAGGGCCGCAGAACTGCCTGCAGCAGACCGCCTCGGGAATGGATGTGCCGACCGGCCAGGAGATTGTCGGCGACCGACATTCCCAGATACAATTGAATGTTCTGGAAGGTTCGGGCGACCCCGAGGCGGGCGACCATGTTGGGTCGCAGCCCGATGATGTCGGTCTCTTCGAACTGGATACGCCCTTCATTGGGCCGATAAAATCCGCTGATGGAATTGAGCAGGGAACTCTTGCCGGCACCATTGGGACCGACGACCGCCAAGATTTCACCCGGATGAACCTCAAGCGAAACGTCGTCCAGCGCCTTGATGGCACCGAAAGACAGCTGCAGCTTCTCAACCTTGAGGACTGCAGCATTCATGATCAACCCCGGGCCGGGGCGAGGACCGGGGCGTCCGTTGTGAGCCGCAGATCAACGAGCCTGGGGCTGTCCGCCGGAAGGGTCTCCACCAGGCGCAACTGAATATGGACGCGCAAGGCCCTCTCGACGATCGCCTTGATCTCCTCGGCAGCCTCAAGCTTTGGGTCGGCGATCTCCAGCGTCAGCTCATCCTGCCCGCCCCTTTGTCGCGTCACCACGAGGCGAAAGGGACAATTGATGTCGCGGCGCGCGAGGATGTCCTGAACCTGTTTGGGGACCACGAACATGCCCTTGACCTTGGTGATCTCGCTGGCCCGCCCGACGATGCGGCCGAAGCGCGGCGACGTCCGGCCGCAGGAACAGGGTTCGTGTCTGAGCTGATCGATGAGATCGCCGGTCCGCAGCCGAATGATCGGCATTGCCTGGCGCCAAAGATCCGTGACGACGAGCTCCGTCGGGGCCGCGGCGGTGGGATCGGCGGGCTTGCCCGTGGCAGGATCGAGAAACTCGACCAGCAGGTCGTCGCGAAGATGCATTCCGTCGCCGGCTTGGCACTCCCACGCCACGGCGCCGACATCCGCCGCGCCGTAGAATTCACGTACGTGAAGCCCGAATGCGGACCGGAGTCGCTGCTTGGCGTCGGGATGGCTCAACTCGCCCATCACCACTGCCTTCTTCAATGGCAGTCGGACATTCATCGTGCCGGCAGTATCGAGTAGGTGCTCGAGGAACGTCGGAAAGGCCACGATGGCCGTGGCGCCGACGTCCCGGATGGCTTCGACGTGACGCTCGGTCTGGCCCACTCCGCCGGGCATCACCGCACAGCCGACGCTTTGCAGCGCCTGGTCGAAGACGGTGGCCGCGATGACCCAATTATACATCGTCGTCTGATCGACGATGTCGTCGCTGGCCAGGCCACAGGACCTGAATGCCTTTGCGAAGGATCCCGAGATGTGGCGCAGATCCGCCGCTGTATAGGGCATGTAGAGCGGCCCGGGGGCCACGAAGACATGGCCCAGCTCTGCAGGCGCGACGGCAAGTCGATTGCCGAAGGGCGGGAAATCCTGCGACGCCTGGATGAGCTCATCCTTGGTCAGATAAGGGATGGTTTCCCAGTCCGCCGGATAGGCCCCGGAGATCACCGCCGACGCGGCCTCCCAGCGGTCGCCATACGCGGGAACCGCCGCAGCACGCCGCGCCTGATGCCAAGCTGCCTCGCGTTGCGAGGCCTGACAGTCCTCCCATGGGGAGTACTCGTTCATGCTAGTGCCCTTGAGCAAGGCGGTTCTCCTCCCCTGGTCACCGTTCCGAAGCGCAGCGACCGTGTCGGCCTTTTAAAAGCCGACCTTATTCTTGAGGGCAGTGTGGTATTCGGCCGGATTTCTGTCAACACTTATGTTGATAGACGTCGGACGAGATTTTCTCGGCGGATTTGCAGCACTGAGGTAAGTTGATCAACCTAGACGGACAGGGTCTCTACCGGGGACTTGCGAAGCGGACTGAAGAGCTTGAAGCGCAGATGGATCAGAAAGCCGGCACCAGCAACATTGCGCGCAGACGCAGACAGGCGAAGTCCTCCGGGGAGGAAGACTACACCGCTCGCCGGGCACAACTCATAGAAGCGGCGGGACGCATCTTCCGAGAGAAGGGCTATGAGAAGGCGAGCATCAGCGATTTCGCCAAGGCCTTGGGGATGGATCGGGCCTCCGTCTACTACTACACGTCCGGCAAGGAGGAGCTGTTCAGGGACATCGTGCAGGACGCGGTGCGCAGCAACATCGAACTCGTCGAGGACATTGCTCGCTCCGATGCGTCGCCCCGGGAGAAGATCGAGCGGGTCCTGATCGGGTTGATGGTCTCGTTCGAGCGCCACTATCCGTATCTCTACGCCTATATCCAGGAGGACATGACCCGCATCGGCGGCAATAAGACCGCGTGGGCGCGCGAAATGCAGAAGCTGACCGAGCGTTTCGACGCCGCGACCTTGAGCATTGTTCAGGAGGGAATTCGCGCCAAGGCCATACGGGACGACGCGGCCTCGGCGCAGGTCATTTCATTCGCGATGATCGGCATGTGCAACTGGACGCATCGCTGGTTTCGCCCCTCCGGAAAATTGTCGGGCGAGGGTCTCGGTCAGGCTTTTGCCGACATCCTGCTGAAGGGGATCCTGACAGACGATCCCGAATCTTCGCAGCCTGTGTAGCTTCCCTCTCGCACTCACTTTTACAGAGCCTGCGCCTCCTCGGTCCATGGCCAACGACATCCCGTCAACACATGCGTTGACAGACTTCGCTGGCTTGCGTAGGGTCCATCAAGGCTCAGGCCGAGTGCCCGTGGAGTGAAGCCGCATGAAGAATCTCCGGCCGGTCCCGACAGCCGAACCGACGGATGTCATTGAAAGCTGGATCCATCACGCGAACGCCGCCATCGCGCAGTTCGATGGCTCTCGTTTCGCCCGTCTGTTTCATGAGGACGGCTACTGGCGGGATCTGCTCTCTCTCACCTGGGACTTCAAAACCTTCGCCGGCCGGCAGGAGATTGCGACGGCCTTCGCGTTGACGTCGCCGCAGATGAAGCTCGGTCGCCTTTCGATCGATCCTCATCGGGCGGCACCCTGCCACGTTCGGCGGTCGGGACTGTCCCTCGTCGAGGCTTATTTGACATTCGAAACGGCCTTCGGCGTGGGCGCGGCATTTGTCCGCCTGTCCTATGATCCCAGCGCGCCGAACGCGTCGCATGCTTGGCAGCTCGTGACGACCCTCCATCATCTTCATGGGTTTGCGGAGAAGGTCGATGCCGACCGTCCTACGGGCGAAAAATACTCGAAGCTGACCTCCGCTCAGAGCTGGCGCCAACGGCGTACGGCTGAAGAGAGCTATGACGATCGAGATCCGGAGGTGATCGTCATCGGTGCCGGCCAAAGCGGTCTCATGCTCGCGGCTCGGCTGCGCCAGATGGGAGTCGATGTGCTGGTGGTCGAACGCCTGGCCCAGGTGGGCGACGTCTGGCGGCAGAGATACAACAACCTCACTTTGCATAACGAGCTCACCGCCAATCATTTCCCCTACATGCCGTTTCCCTCCAACTGGCCGATATGGCTGCCGAAGGACATGCTCGCCGACTGGCTTGAGGCCTATGCAAAGTTCCAGGAGCTCAACGTCTGGACCGGCACTGAACTCGTCGGCAGCTCTTTCGACTCGGAGAGAAAAGTCTGGGAGGTGACCCTCAGACGCCCCGACGGCAGCGAGCGCAAGCTCAGCCCCCGACATCTTGTCGCCGCGATGGGCATCTCGGGAGGTGCGCCGCGTCGCCCAATGATAAAAGGCCTCTCAGAGTTTGAGGGCACCGTCCTGCATTCGGCCGAATTCACCTCCGGCGCCGATTGGGTCGGAAAACGCGCTTTGGTCATCGGCACCGGCAATAGTGGCCATGACATTGCACAGGATCTTTATGTCGCGGGCGCCAGCGACGTTCGTCTTCTGCAGCGCGGGGCGACCTGCGTGGTGAGCCTCGATCCCAGCGCTATGATCAGCTACTCGGTCTATGGCGAGGGTCGCTCCGTCGAGGATGCCGATCTCATGGTGGCGGCCATCCCTTATCCCGTATTGATCGACACCTATCGCTGGATCACCCAGCGAACGAACGAGCTCGACCGGGATCTTCTCTCTCGCCTCGAAGCCATCGGCTTCAAGACGACGACGGGCGAAGACGAGACCGGGTTCCAGCTGCTCTATCTGCGCGGGCGGGGTGGTTACTACATCGACGTCGGCTGTTCGGAGCTTTTGATCGAGAAAAAGATCGGCCTCCTGCAGTCCGAGGACACGGAAGGCTTCGACGCCGACGGCCTGCGCATGAAGAACGGCAGCTCCATGCCCTTCGACCTCGTCGTCCTCGCCACCGGCTTCGAGACCATGGAGGCGAGCATCCGACGTCTTCTGGGCGATGAGGTCGCCGATCGCGTCGGCCCCGTCTGGGGGTTCGACGAGGATCAGACCATGCGCAACATGTGGAAGCGCACAGGTCAGGAGAACTTCTGGATCATGGGCGGCGCCATCATCGAGGCCCGATTGTTCTCGCGTTTCCTGGCGCTGCAAATCAAGGCGTCCCTTGAAGGCTTGCTCCCCGCGCCTGAAAACATGCCTTTGTTGCAGAATAAGGCTTTCGAGCGGACTGCCACATAGACGAGTTGTTCATGGCGCTCGGTGCGCTTCCTTAGCGTCATGACGGGGCCTCAGGCCGAGCGTGCTGTCGCCACCCAGCCGCGGAATGAGAAGGCGGCATAGAACAGCTCGACGTCTGAGAATCCAGCCTCGCGAAGCAGCACCTCCTCTTCGGCGACGGAAAGCAGGGGCAGCTCGGCCATTCTCACGGCGGAGGCCATAGCCTTCTGCCAATCGACGCCGACGCGGTCGGCAAAGGCCGCCGAGCGCGCCATCCAACGTTCCGCACCTCCGCTCGGCACGCTGTGGTGGGCGACGACAAGGCGTGCGTCCGGCTTCAGCCGACGATGGATCTCCTTCAATGTTAGCAGCCGCTCGCTTTTGTCGAGAAAGTGCAGCGTAAGCAAGCATGCCGCTCCGTCGAACGAGGCTGACGGCACAGCACCGACCGTACCCTCTATCAGTTCAATCCGATCGTTAAACGGCTCGATGCTGCGGCGCGCGAGGTCGAGCATGGCGGCGGAGGGGTCGACGCCAGTGAATGTCCATTCCCGCTGGGCTTCAGCCATGGCCTTCAGCTCCATGCCCCCTCCCGCACCGACCACAAGAATATGAGCCGCTCGCAGTGCCCGCTCACTGAGGAGCAGCATCGCCATGCGATGGAGGTCGGCCAACCCCGGCACCTTCCGTGGCGTATCGTCCGAATAGCTCGTGACCATAGCCGGGTTCGAGAACGGTCCTTGGTTTTTCGGGTCGAAGGTAGACATGGGAACTCCAAAATATGCAGCAGACGGTCCGCTTTACGGAATCTCAGGATGACTGGCCTTTTGTGGCACCTCCTGACTGCCGCACGTCCTTCAACTTATCTCACCATCAAGAGGCAACCGGCGCTGCTCGAGTCTCTATGGTGTCCGAGAAGGTGACTTGGCATAGGTCGGCACCTGAAACCGGCGGCGATAGCTTCCCGCAGTCAGGCCGGTGACCCGTTTGAACAAGCGTCGAAAGAAGGCAGGCTCCTCATAGCCCACCTGCCAGCTGATCTCGTCAACAGAAACCTCTGTCCGCTCGAGCCGCCGCTTCGCCTCCTCGATCCTGAGGCGCTGGACATAGGCGATCGGGCTCATGCCGGTGGCCTGGGTGAATCGCCGCTTGAAGGTCCGCTCCTTCAAGCCGGCCTGCTTGACCATCTCCTCCAGCGGATTGGCGACGGAGAAATGGGTGGCAAGCCAGTCCTGCGCGGTCTGGATTGCCTGATCCCCGTGGTCGCGACGCCCCTCAAAGACCATGTAGGGTGCCAGCCCGTCCTGGTGCCATTGGAGCGCAAAATAGCGGGCCACCGTCTGCGCCGCCGTCGCCCCCGCATGGCGCGCGATCAGGTAAAGCACGAGATCGTGCCACGTCATCGAGGCGCCGGAGGTGATCAACTCGTCCCTCTGTCCGGCGACCACCAGCACCTGTTCCGGATGGATCGGGATCTGCGGATAGGCGTCCCGGAACGTCTGGGCATAGCCGAAATGGACGGTTGCGTCGGCGCCATCGAAGATCCTCGTCTCGGCAAGCAGGAAGATCCCTGAGCAGGCGGAGCAGACCAACGCCCCCTTTCCGTGCATCCTGCGGCACCAGTCGACCAGCGCCGGATAGCGGCCCTTTACCCAGCCTTGCGGCCCGAGCACCACCGAAGGCACGATGACGATGTCCGTCTGCTCGATATCGCCAACGGGTCGTTGCACCACGATCGGCACATGGCTGGCGAGCATGAGTGGGCCTTGCCGTTCTCCAACGATCTCGACCTGGAAAGGTGGTGTCTTCCGAATGCCCCCGTCTTCCGGGACGATCGAAAAAGCGTTCATGACGTCGAAGATGCCGCTGAGCGTCGAGACCGCAGCCTCGGGCAGCGCGACGAGACTGACATGGAGCGGCTTCGGCCCCCTGGCCATCTGTCCGTCTGATCTCTGCATCGTCCGTCCTCAACAGAAGGCCATGATACGCTTCAAGACCGTTTGGCGCCATGCAGGACGCCAGAGCGCTTCATCGTCCGGTGGCGCAAATGGCCAGATTATGGCAGGCATCGCTCTGCCGCTTCCCCTCCCTGACTGCGATTGTCCCTTCACCTCGAAGAGGGCTTTCCATCAAGGGAGAACATCATGGGTACCATTCAAACGAAGACCCTCGACAAAACCAAGCTCGATGCGCTGGTTGGCCGAGTCGTCGGTGACTTGTCCGCGGGTTACGGAGGCGTCATGGTCAGCCTCGGTCACCGCCTCGGCCTCTACAAGGCAATGGCCGACCGCGGGCCGCTCACGTCTCGCGAGATCGCCAGCCTGGCCGGCTGCGCTGAACGGTATGTGCGCGAATGGCTGAACTCCCAGGTGGCTGGCGGTTATGTCACCTACCATGCCATCAGCGGCACTTATGAACTGGCGCCGGAACAGGCCTTCGTGCTGGCCGACGAGGATAGTCCCGTCTTTATTCCGAATGCCTGGGCGACGCCCGCCTCCATGTGGGCCGACGAGGAAAAGGCCGTCGAGGCCTTCCGCACCGGCGCCGGCATTCCCTGGGGTGACCATGACGGCCGGCTCTTCTGCGGCGTCGCTTCCTTCTACCGCAATGCCTACGGCGCCAGCCTCGTGCCGCAATGGCTGCCGGCACTGGATGGCGTAATTGAAAAGCTGAAGGCGGGCGCCCTGGTGGCCGATGTCGGCTGTGGCCACGGCCATTCGACTGTTCTGATGGCGAAGGCATTCCCCAAGTCAACGTTCCACGGCTTCGACACTCACGAAAAATCGGTGCAGGAGGCACGTAAAGTGGCAAGTGAGGCAGGCGTCTCAGACCGCGCAACCTTCTCCACCGCGCGGGCGGAGAACTACCGCGGGACAGGCTATGACCTCATCTGCTTCTTCGACTGCCTGCATGACATGGGCAATCCGGTGGCAGCCGCCACGCATGCGGCCAAAGCCCTTGCAAGGGACGGCACGGTGATGCTGGTCGAGCCCTTCGCCAACGATCGGCTGGAGGACAACATCTCGCCGATTGGCAGGATCTATTATGCGGCCTCAACGACGATCTGCTGCGCACATGCGATCTCTGACGGCGGCCATACCGTGCTGGGTGCGCAGGCTGGCGCGGCGAGGCTGGCGGAGATCTTCCGCAAGGCCGGCTTCACCCGCTTCCGCCAGGCAATGCAGACGCCGTTCAACCTGATCCTCGAGGCCCGCCTCTGACGGTTCTGGTGTGGGAGGCCCTCGTCTCCAAGCTGGGCAATGCAGGTATCGTCATCAACACGGAGCTTGCATTGCCGCCCCCCGCTCAACCGTGACATGTGTAACTGGGGATGACTGACGACAAGACCAAACGCGGCCGGCAGGATCGCGAACGAGTGCCGGCGGCGAAGGATACGAGGTCGGCTACTTCGCCAGGAAGAACAAGATCAGTCGTGATCAAGCGGAGGCGTTGATCAAGAGGAACGGCAATGACCGTGAAAAGCTGAATGTTGCGGCGGAGAAGCTCAAGACATAGGCGCGCTTGCTTGCCCATCCCGCTCGAGCATGGTCAGGAGTTGCTCCTTGTAACGTCGCTTGCCGAATTCGGCATATCCTAACCGGGTCGCGATCCTGAGCGAGGCAAGATTGTCAGGGTGCACCAGGCACACGGTACGGCGGCGCCCTGTGTGGCTCGTGAACCAATGATGCGCCGCCTCCGCCGCCTCCAACGCATAGCCGCGGCCATGAACCTTGGCAGAGAAAACCCAGCTGGCCTCCCCCGCCTCGTCAAACCCCTCACCGAGGCCGCGATGGTAGTCGGCGATCCCTGTTTCACCCACATAATCGCCGGTCGACTTTTCGAAGACCGCAAAAATCCCATAGCCCAGAAGGGACCAGTGGCCCGCATAGCGCATCACCCGATGCCATGCCTCCTCGGGGGATATGGGCTGTCCCCCGAGAAAACGCATCACCTCGATCTCGGAGCACATAGTCAGGTAAGGTTGATAATCGGCCAATGAATAGGGGCGTAGCGTCAGTCTGTCCGTCTCGATCATCGGAATGGCTTGACCTCCCTCTTCGCCGCTGTGCGATGGCGAAGACATTGAGTGAACTTATCTCGCACCGGCGCCATGATCCGCTGCCTCTCACGACCGGCGCAGCACGTCCTGCCATTCCGGATGCCGTCCGATCTGCGCCTTCGCAAACGGGCACAGCGGGATGATGTCGACGCCATCGCGGCGGGCATCCTCGATCGCCTGGCGCACCAGTCGCTCGCCGACCTTGCGGCCGCGCAGGGCCGCGGGCACTTCCGTGTGGTCGATGATGATCAGGCCGTCGCCGGCGCGGCTATAGGTCATCTCCGCCTCGATGCCATCGACGACCAGGCGGTAGCGCCCCTTCGACGGACCATCTTCCCGCTCGATCGTCTCGTCCCCCACCGCAGGCGCAGTGGCTGCCTGCGCCGGGTCGGGTCGGCGGGCCTGGCGTGGCCGGCCTTGCGCACAGTCCAGGAGATCTCGGTCCCATCCGCCCAGATCGGCCGCTGCCTCGTAGGTCGAGATGAGGAAGGCCATTAGGGCGGCGTCGGGATCGGCGGCGGACTGCACGGCATCGTAGGGGAGGACGAATTCCGAAAGGCCTTCATGCCAGAACGCGGCATCGGGCCGGACCGGCGCGGCCCGGTAACCGCCCGGAGCCGGATAGGCATAGGCATAGAAGGCGGGGTAATCGAGGCCGCCGCCGCCCGGCCAAAAGCCCGCTGACGAGACCTCGCGGTCATAGGCCTCCTGTGCCACGTCGTCCGGCAGGGCCGGGATGCCGCCGGGATGGAGCGGTGCGCGCCGTCCCGAAAAGCGGGTCACGGCCAGGTCGAAGCTGCCCCAGAACAGATGCACGGGACTGGATTTGCCGAGAAAGGACGTGCGGAACCGGCTGAAGACCTGATCCACCGCCACCAGCGCCTGGTGGAAGCGCTGGACCGCGTCGCGGTCATAGGGGCGGTCGCGATCGTCTTCGACGAAGGGCACCGGGTTTGGAACCTCGTTCGGCTGGCCGTTGAAGGTCGGGGTGCCGCCGAGTTTCGAAATCAGTTGCACGAAGTTGGCGTGGAATGTGGCGACCGTCATCGGCCTAAGATCGATCGTTTCCCTGCGACCGTTGCCGGCGGTGCCGACGAGCTTGTGCGCGCGGAGATCGAACAGGATCTCGATGCCCGGCCCGTCGGGAATGGGCGAGGATGCAAGACCTTGGGGCGTGACATAGAAGGTCGCGTTCCAAGAATGGTTGAGCCACGGCGTGTGCGCCAGCCGGTACTTGCCGGCGATCTGGAGGTAGAGATGCAGAGCCGAACAGGTTTCGCGCCAGCTGAGGTAATCGAGTTGGGGCCAGGGGTTCATTGTCCATTCTCCACGCTGTCGGTCATTCGGGAAGGGGAATGTGCTCGGCCCGATCGTCGGCAGGCAGATCGAAGCGTCCCTTGCCCCAATTCGCGGCGCGCCATTCGGCTTTCGCGCGTTCGATGCGCTCCTGCGAGGAGGCGACGAAGTTCCACCAGATGTAACGCGGCCCGTTGAAGGTCGCGCCCCCGAGGATCATCAGCCGCGCCCCGCGCTCGCCGGCGGCAACCGAGATCCGGTCTCCCGGCCGGAACACCATCATCTGGCCTGCCTCGAATTCCTGGCCGGCGACCGAGATGGAGCCTTCGACGATATAGATACCGCGGTCTTCGTGATTGTCCGGCAACGGCAGGCGGCGTCCCGCTTCAAGCTTCACATCGGCATAGAATGTCTCGGAGGGCATCGTCGCCGGTGCGACCTTGCCATAGGCGTTGCCGAGGATCAGCCGAACCGAGATGCCTCCGTCCTCGATCATGGGCAACGCGTCCTTGCCGTGATGCTCGAAGCTGGGGGCCACGTCTTCGTGGCTGTCCGGCAAGGCCAGCCAGGTCTGGATCCCGAACAGGCTGTTCGGGCCGCTCCGCGCCGTTGCCGACGTGCGCTCCGAATGCGTGACGCCGCGCCCGGCGACCATCCAGTTCAGCGCGCCGGGCCTGATGATCTGGTCGGCACCGGTGCTGTCGCGGTGATGGAAGTCGCCCTGGAACAGGTAGGTGACCGTGCCGAGGCCGATATGCGGATGCGGCCGCACGTCGACGCCCTGGCCCGTCAGGAATTCCGCCGGCCCGGCCTGGTCGAAGAAGATGAACGGGCCGACCATCTGCCGCTTCGGGGCCGGCAGGGCGCGCCGGACCTCGAAACCGCCAAGGTCGCGGGAGCGCGGCACGATAAGGGTCTCGATCGCGTCCGGCCCGACCTCGTCCGGACAGCCCGGTTCAACCGATGGGTTCCAACTCATGCGTATCATCCTTCCTGGCGGACCACCTGATCCGGCCTGGGTGTCGTCCTAACAGGCGGCTGTGCTCGTCACTAGCCCCGCGATCCGCTGAGCTGTGTCGCGAAAACTGGAACGCCACAGTCATGAATAACGCGAGTAACCGCAGCTAGCGGTCGACAACGGCAAGGCGCGAGTCCTCGGCAAGGCACTCGATCAGCAACTCGGCGAGGACCCGCACCTTTCGCGATGGATGCTGCCCCGGGGGCCGGACGACGTAGACGCCTGCTGAGGGTGGGGGGTAGTCTAACATGATGGGCACCAGCGCGCCCGAGGCGACATAGGGATCGGTGACGCAGTCGGGCAGCCAAGCGAGGCCCAGTCCTGCGGCTGCCGCCGCGGCGAGCGCTATGCCGTTGTCGGCCTTGTAGCGCCCCTGCGGATTGACCGTGACGACCTTGTCGCCGTTCATGAACTGCCAGGCTTCGGTGCCCTGCATCAGCGCCTGGTGCAGGGCCACCTCCTCCGGTGCCGCTGGCGCCCCATGCGCCCTTATATAGTCGGGGCTGGCGAGAAACTTCGCATGGATGGTCCCGACGCGCCTGGCGACCATGTTGGAATCCTGGAGGAGGCCCACTCGGATCGCGCAATCGAAGCCCTCGGCGATGAGATCGACGAAGCGGTCGCTATAGGAGGAGTGGATGTGAAGTCTTGGGTGGCGGCGCGCCAGTTCCGCCAGCACCGGCGCGAGATGCGTCGGACCGAAGGTCAGGGGCATTGCGACGCGCAGGCGGCCGGTCAGGTCGCCGCTGGGCTGGATGGTTTCCCTCGCCGCATCCATTTCGGCGCCCGCTTTCGCTGCATGGTCTCGAAACGCGACCCCGGCTTCCGTAAGGGCGGCACCCCGAGTGGTTCGGGCAAGAAGCTGGACGCCAAGCTCATCCTCGAGCCGGAAGAGCCGGCGGCTGACGATCGACTTGGACACGCCGAGCCGACGGGCGGCAGCCGAAACGCCCCCCGCATCGGCAACTTCGACAAATGTCCGCAGGTCTTCGATATCCATGCGACGTTCCCCGTTTCGCGACACGCATGTGAGCCCTAACGTATCTCCAGTGGAGATACCACATGCAGCACCCGCTCGACGGTCTGGCCGCCATGCGATCCTATCGGTGAGGGGAACGCGTCCAGTCGAACCCAACCAGTGGCTCCGTATCGAAGGAACGGAGCCACTGGTTGCAGGTCGGTCCAAAGCTACATAACGGCGAAGATCGCTGTTGTGATGCTCACCCCAAGAATGGTGACGACAAACAACGTTCCTTCCACACGACGGAGAAATCGATCATCCAGGTCGTCCCGGTCAGGAAGAGGACGCATATTTCCCTCCTTTGGAAACATTGATCTCAATTCATGGAACAATATAAACCACTTGACGTGTTCCTGGATCGACAAGAACGCGGGAGTTATTTACGTATGCGTAGCGATAATTGTAGTTTGGAACGTCATACAAAGTAACGTCGCCAGGCAGGCTTGTCCCTATGGTCACCGTGCCGTTGAGGGGATAGGCCGTGGCGGGTGCCGATTGCACATACTGGGTGACTTGCAAGGGTGGATTGATCACCGCGCCAACGGCGGCGCCCGCGACGCCGACAGCCGTATTGGCAATCCCCGCGGCCGCCCCAACGGCACCCCCCACCACAGCGCCGACGGGCCCACCGACGGATCCTCCGGCGGCGGCACCGGCAGCGGCTCCGTCAACCGGGCCGGGTCCTGTATTCA